>CALBOJ010000104.1 GCA_937896835.1 uncultured Collinsella sp. | reverse complement strand
CTTGGAGCTTTTCGTGCTTAATAGATTCCGCATGCTTGTCGCCTGTGCTTTGACCTTCGCGCTTTGCTGGGTGCCAGGATTTGCGTTTGCTGGGGAAGCTGAGGACGGGGCTCAGGTTGCTGCGACCGCTCATGGGCTTTCCTATGGGATCGAGGGTTTTGAGCGGTTGGCCAGGGGGACCGCTCGTGCCATGGAGGGCCAGCCTGAGGGCTACCGGTTTCCCGTTGACGAGGACGTGGACCTTGTAGTGGCGCCTGCTGCCGATCGCGTTGTGGTGTGGGTATCGCCCAAGGCGGTCGAGAAGTATGGATTGGATCCGCAGGACAACGAGTGCGTATCGGGTCTCAAAGCCCTCGTCTGTGAGCTCGACAGCTCAAACTGCATGGGAGGTGCGCAGCTAGGGGACGTGGATCTTCCTTGGTATGTCACGGCGGAAACAACGTTTGATACCGGCGGGTATACCTATGGCTTTGACGAGCGTGGTACGGATGGGGACCGCTATGTGGTGATTGCATCAGCCTCGGGTGATGCCAAGGGCGGCGCGCGTTGGCTTGATAGCGCTCAAATGGTAGAGGCATCGTCTGCCGTGTTGCGGGATGAGCGGGGGCCCTTGACCTCTCTGGCCTCCTTTTTGGGCGACATCGACTATCGCCCGTTTTGGGTGTCCATTAAAACGAGCGGCCTTGCCCTGCTGATCTCCTTTGCGCTGGGCCTGTTCGCCGCGTGGAAGACTATGGGTACCTCGAGCCGCATCAAGGGCCTGCTCGATTCGGTCTTTACGATTCCTATGGTGCTGCCGCCCACGGTCTGCGGCTTTCTGCTTCTCATGCTGTTTGGCCGCTCGACCGGGGTGGGCCAGTGGCTCATCGCGCACGGCATCTCGATCGTCTTTACCTGGCCCGCGGCGGTGATATCTGCCGTGGTAGTGTCGTTTCCGCTGGTCTACCGCACGACGCTCGGAGCCTTCGAGAGCCTCGACACGCAGATGCTCGACGCCGCGCGAACCCTGGGATGGTCCGAGCGTCGCATCTTTACCAAGCTTATGATGCCGCTTGGCTGGCCCTCGATTGCCGCCGGCACGGTGCTCGCCTTTGCCCGCGCGATGGGCGAGTTCGGTTGCACCCTGTTCTTTGCGGGCAACTACGCTGGCATTACCCAGACCATCCCCATCGCCATCTACTTTGAGTGGATGGGCGGCAACACGTCGGTGGCGCTCTTTTGGGTCATCGTCGTAATCGTGTTCAGCTTCCTGGTCATTCTGTTCATCAATATGTACACGGCGCATTCGCAAAAGTACCGTGAGCGCGGCCTGTCCCGCGCAGAGCGCAAGCAGGCCAAGCAGCTGGGCGGCCAGACCGATTCGCTCGACCCAGTCGGCGGCGATGCACTGCGTATCGATCGCGAGGCGCTGGCCGAGCTTATGCGCGATGACACGGTCGCAAAGGGAGGTCGATAAGCCATGTCGCTTGTTCTGGCTATCAAAAAGCGCTATCCGGGGTTCACTCTCGACATGCAGCTTGAGGCCGGCGAAGAGCGCGTGGCGCTGCTGGGCGCCTCGGGTTGTGGCAAGAGCTGCACCTTGCGTTGCATTGCCGGCGTGGAGACGCCCGACGAGGGCGAGATCGTCGTCAACGGCGTGACCTTCTTTGACTCGGCGGCGGGCATCAACCTGTCGCCCCAGGAGCGCAAGTGTGCCCTGCTGTTCCAAAACTATCAGCTGTTTCCCAACATGACGGTGGCCGATAACGTATGCGCCGGTGTAAAGGACGCGGGTGACGCCGCCGCGCGCAAAACGCTCGCCGAGCGCTATCTGAGCATTTTCGGTCTGGCCGATTTTGCCGATCGCTATCCCGCGCGCCTCTCGGGCGGCCAGCAGCAGCGCGTGGCGCTCGCGCGCATGGTGGCGGCGCACCCGGGCATCTTTATGTTCGACGAGCCCATGAGCGCGCTCGATGCTTACCTTAAGAGCGCGCTCGAGCAGAACATGCTCGACCTGTTCGACGTGTGCAACCGCACCGTGCTCTACGTGAGCCACGACATCGACGAAGCGTGCCGCCTGTGCCAACGCATCTGCGTGATGCATAGCGGGCACATTGAGGAGATTGGTTCTGTCGAGGACGTAGTTCGCCGCCCGCAGACACTGGCGGCGCTGCGCCTGACGGGCTGCAAGAACACGAGCCGTGCGCGCAAGATCGGCTACGAAGAAGTTGAGGCCCTCGATTGGGGCATGACCTTTAACGTGGGCCGCGAGGTCCCCGATGATGTGGCGTACCTGGGGATTCGTGCAAGTTACTTCCATGTTGACAACCGTGCCGAACGGGGCCGCAACAGCTACGATTTGCACGTGGCCCGTGTGAGCGATTCGCGTTTTGAGCGCTTGGTGCTGTTGGATGTGCCACGTACCGATGCGCCCACGCGTCTGCAGTGGAAGGTCAACAAAGTGGGCATGCCTGTCGACGAGCTGCCGCAAGCAGGCGAGACGCTGCGTATGCATTTTGATGCCAGCAGGATCCATTTGGTTTGTCGTTGATGCGGTGGGCGATGCGGGCGAGGAGGTAGTCCTCGACCGCTTTGTTTCCACTTTACCGCTCGCCGATTTCTATATGACAAAATCTTGTCAATCTGATAATTATTTATCAGACAGCGAGGTGTTCGCATCCCGCAGCTGTCGTACGATTGTCAACGGTGTTCGCATGGTCGATGACCGTTGATATAGTTGACCTCAACTGGTTAAGGAGGGTGCGCACATGCCGCAGACGACATACATTCGCCGCGTTGCCGCGCGTGCCCTATATATCGCTCGGAGCCGCATATGAGCAGGTATGTTCACGGCTCCGGGAGAGACGACGCACAATTAAATAGTCAACCGCAAAGCAGGTTCCCCAAAATTCCGGGTTTGAGCACGGCAGGGCAATCGCCGCCCGTCGTGCATCGATACCGCTGTTATCCGTTTTTGGTTCGAGAGGGGAACCGCCATGGCTGAAGAATTCGATTTCCATCCGATGTGGGAGAGCCTCGGCATGAATCTTGCCGACCACGACATGCTGCTGGGCGCCGTGGGCCAGATGTACGGCGATATGTTCTTGACGCAGAACAATCGCCCCAAGTCCACGTCCTACCTGGACTTTGTGGCCACCAACATCCACAGCGGCCGTATTAAGGAGATGCTCGACAAGAAGGAGGCCGGCGAGGCCACCAAGATCGTCGGTTCGTTCTGCGTGTACGTGCCCGAGGAGATTGTGCTCGCCTGCGACGGTATTCCCGTGGGCCTGTGCTCGGGTGCCGATTGGGCAACCGATAAGGTCGAGGAGCATCTGCCGCGCAACACCTGCCCGCTTATCAAGAGCTTTGCCGGCTTTAAGCTGGGCGAGGTCTGCCCCTACATTGAGTCGAGTGACTTGGTGGTAGGCGAGAACACCTGCGATGGCAAGAAGAAAGCCTACGAGTTCTTTGCCACGCAAAAGAACATGTACGTCATGGATATTCCCAACGTACACGACGAGTCGACGCTCGTGACCTGGAAGGCCGAGGTCAAGAAGCTCGCCGCCAAGATCGAGGAAGAGTGCGGCGTCACGATTACGCCTGAGCGTCTGAAGGCCGCCATCCGCGCCGTCAATGAGAAGCGTCGCGCCCTGCAGCGCCTCGCTGCCACGCGCGCTGCCGACCCTGCGCCCATCAGCGGTCTTGACAGCCTGCTGACCGTTCAGGCCGCCTTTATGGACGACACGCCACGTCTGACTGGAGCCATTAACGATATGGCGGCTGAGTGCGAGCAGCGTGTCGAGACCGGCGAGGGCGTGGCGCCCAAGGGGACCAAGCGCATTCTGTACACCGGCACGCCCATGGCCGTGCCCAACTGGAAGCTGTTCAACCTCATCGAGAAAGCCGGCGGCGTTGTGGTAGGCGAGGAGTCCTGCACGGGCTCGCGCTACTACAGGGACCTGGTCGACGAGTCCGGTGAGACGGTGGACGAGATGCTCGATGCCATCGCCGAGCGCTACTTTAAGATCAACTGCGCCGTCTTTACGCCCAACGACCAGCGTATGAAGGACATTGTCCAGATGGCCAAGGACCTGCATGCCGACGGCATCGTGGACGTGGCGCTGCAGTTCTGCACGCTCTATGAGATGGAGTCCTTCCAGGTCGAGAAGGCCGCCGAGGAAGCCGACATTCCGTTTATGCACATCACGACCGACTACGCCGGGGAGGACGCCGGTCAGCTCCAGACCCGCATCGAGGCCTTCCTCGAGACGATTTAGCCGCCCCTGCGTTAAGTCGTGCCGCCGGGTGTTCCTATCCACGCGATAGGGATTTCTCTGCTGCCATGCCGGTCGGTGTCCGGATGCACCGCAGGGCGCCGATCGGCTTCGCATAGCTGCCGGGGCGGGGATTTTCTCCGTCCCGGCAGATTCTGTCCGTTTGTTCAGACACGAAAGGAACTCAATGAACAACAACCTTTTCAAGGCGGGCGTTTCCCGTCGCGGTTTTCTGACCGGCTCCGCTGCCCTGTGCGTCATGGCGGGCCTCGGCCTCACCGGCTGCGGCGGTTCGGGCGCCGAGAACGGTAGCGCCGCTGCCTCCGGCCAGGATGTGGAGTATCGCGACGAGCTGCAAATCGCGCTCCCGGCGAGCCCAGACGGTCTCGATCCGCACACCACGTCGTCGCTTGTGACCATGGACATCATCTGCAACGTCGTCGAGCCGCTCTTCGGCCTCGATAGCGACTACGAGCCCCGGCCCGTGCTGGCCAAGGGCTATGAGGTCTCCGACGACGGCCTGACCTACACCATCAAGCTGCGCGAGGGCGTCACCTTCCACAACGGCAAGGAGTTTGGCTCCGAGGACGTCGTGGCCTCAATGAACCGCTGGCTCACCGTCAACGACCGCGCCGCGAGCCTGCTGCCCGGCGCCACCTTCGCCGCCTCGGGCGACCACGAGGTCACCTGCACGCTGACCGAGCCCGCCATCGACTTTCTGATCATCCTGGGCAACCACTCCCAGTATCCGGGTATCTTCCCTTCCGAGGTCATCGAGGCCGCGGGCGATACCGGCGTGACCGAGTACGTGGGTACCGGTGCCTACAAGTTAGTGGAGTGGAAGCAGGACCAGTACATCCATCTCACCCGCTACGAGGACTATGTCGCCGCCCACGGTAAGGCTTCGGGCTACACCGGCAAGGTCTCCGCGCCCACCAAGGACATCTACTATCAGTTCGTGACCGAGGCCTCCACGCGCGTGAGCGGGTTTGAGACCGGCGAGTACGATATCGCTGGCGAGATCCCCACCGAGAACTACCACGACTTCGACGGCAACGACGACGTCAAGCTCTACACCCATAACGCCGGCGTTCTGACCGCCTTCCTCAACATGAACGAGGGCATCTTCGCCGACGAGGAGATCCGCAAGTGCGCCCTCATGGCTATCGACTGCGAGGCGGCCGCTCTTGCCGCCTATGGCGAGAAGGAGCTCTTCAACATCGATCCCAACCTTGGCAACCCCGAGAACACTCAGTGGGCGACTGACGCGGGCAAGAAGTACTTCAACCAGGCCGACGCCAAGGCTGCCAAGAAGGCCCTGGCCAAGACCTCCTATGCCGGTGAGACGGTCAAGCTGCTGACCACCCCCGACTACAAGGATATGTACAACGCCACCGTCGCGCTGCAGGAGCAGCTCGAGAAGGCCGGCTTCACCGCCGAGGTCGACAGCTACGAGTTCGCGACCTTCATGGACATCCGCTCCAGCAAGCCCGAGCAGTGGGACCTCTTTGTGGCCTCCACCAACTACAAGCCCATCCCGGCCCAGTCCCTCTCGGTTTCCAAGGCCTTCTATGGCTTGTCCGACGAGAAGGCGCTTAAGCTCGTGGCCGAGACCCGCACCGCCAAGGACACCGACGCCGCGGCCAAGAAGTGGGCCGAGGCTCAGGAGCGCCTCTATGAGATCGCCGTCATCGAGCCGCTTTGCCACTACGCTTCCATCACGGGCACCCAGGCAGACGTCGAGGACGTCGAGGTGCTCGACGGCGCCATCATCTGGAACGCCAAGCGTCCGGAGTAATGCAATAGATGGTGTGGCGGCTGGAGGGGTCTGGTCCCCTGTGGCCGCCACGCCCTGTCCACGTTCAGAGGGGAAATAGACGCCTCGCATGTTGAAGTACACGCTCAAACGTATAGGCGCGATGGTTCCGGTGATGCTCATCATCTCGGTCGTCGTGTTTTTGATTATCTATCTCACACCGGGTGACCCGGCCTCTTCGATGCTCGGCATGGAGGCTACGGCCGACCAGATCGAGCGCGTCAACGATAGCTTGGGACTCAACGAGCCGCTGCCGCAGCGCTACGTTGAGTGGATGGGCGGCGTGTTTACCGGCGACCTGGGCGATTCGTATTTTATGCGCCAGCCCGTCACGCAGGCGATCGCCGAGCACTTTGGCCCCACGCTATCGCTCGCGCTTCTGGCACAGCTCATCGCGCTGCTGATTGCACTGCCCTGCGGCGTCGTCGCTGCCCTCAAACATGGGTCGCGCACCGACGCGGTCTTGCGTGTCGTTGCTCTTTTGGGCGTGGCGATACCCGGCTTTTTGATGGCGCTCATGCTTATGTGGCTGTTTGCCGTCACGTTGCGTGTGTTCCCGGTGGCCGGCTATGCGCCGCTATCGAAGGGCTGGTTCAGCCATTTACGCTATCTTGCGTTGCCGGCCATATCGCTTGGATGCGTGCAGGCGGCCCTGCTCATGCGCATGACCCGTTCGAGCGTTATCGAGGCCATGCAGCTTGACTGCGTCAAGACGGCGCGTGCCAAGGGCGTCTCCGAGTTTCGCGTGGTGCTGGCCCATGCCCTGCGCAACGCAGCGCTGCCGATTCTCACCTCGGTCGGCTATTCTTTTGGCGCCCTGATTACGGGCGCCGTGGTGACTGAGGCCATTTTTAACATCCCCGGTTTGGGCCAGCTGGTCACGAGCTCTATCGAGCGTCGCGACTATCCGGTGATTCAGGGCGTGCTGCTGGTCATCGCCTTGTTGAATTCGGTGATCAATCTGGTCGTCGACCTTGCCTACGGCGCTTTTGACCCGCGCGCTCGCAAATGGAGCGATGCATGATGGCAAACTTTAAGAAGGCTCTTGCCAACAAGGGGTTTGTGGTCGGCGGCTGCATTTTCCTGGCAATTGCGCTGATCGCGCTCGTCGGTCCGCTGGTGTGGACGGTTAATCCCAATGCGCAGGAGATGACGTTGCGACTTTCGGCACCTTCGCCCGCGCATCCCTTTGGCTGCGATGACTTTGGCCGCGACCTGCTTGCCCGCGTTATCGCGGGCGCGCGCGTGTCGCTTGGCGTTGGTATTGCCGTCACGCTCGCGACGAGTGCGCTCGGCCTGGTGATCGGCGCCTATGCGTGCTACAACGAGAGGCTCGATCATATTCTCATGCGCATCTGCGACGGCCTTATGTCCATTCCGGGCGTGCTTTTGGCTATCGCACTCATGGCCATGATGGGCGCCTCGGTCTGGAACGTCATCATCGCGCTCTCCATCGTCTATACGCCCAGCATGGCGCGCATCGTGCGCTCGCGTGCGATGGTGGTCAAGGAGGAGCCCTTTGTGGAGGCCCTGCGCGTGCAGAGCGCCTCGACCGCGCGCATCGTGTGGCTGCATATCGTGCCCAACGTTATGGCGCCCTTCCTGGTGCAGGCGACCTTCGTCTTTGCCGAGGCCGTGCTCTCGGAGGCTGCCCTCTCGTTTCTGGGACTGGGCATCAAGGCGCCCGATGCCAGCTGGGGAAACATCCTGCAGGCGGGCAAGAACGTGATGCGCAAAGCCTGGTGGATGATTTTCTTCCCGGCAGCGGCCATCATCGCAAGCGTGCTTTCGCTCAATCTGGCCGGCGACGGCCTGCGCGACGCCCTCGACCCCAAGACCAAGGAGGACTAGCCCATGGCTCAGCATCTTTTGGACGTGCGCGACCTCTGCATCTCGTTTGTGGGCCGCGATGGCAACGCGCTGGAAGCCGTCAACAAACTCAACCTACATATCGATGCCGGTGAGATCGTTGGTGTTGTCGGCGAGTCCGGCTGCGGTAAGTCGGTGTTTGCCCAGAGTGTCATGCGCCTATTGGAGCATGAACAGAAGATGGCCTATGAGGGCCAGATTGTGTTTGATGGCGAGGATCTGCTGGCGCGTCCGCTCAAGACGATGCGCAAGGTGCGCGGCTGCGACATCGCCATGATTTTCCAGGACCCTTTGAGCTCGCTTAATCCCGTCATGACGGTCGGGGCCCAGATCGTCGAGGCCGTGCGGGCCCACCGTAAGGTGAGCCGACGCGAAGCCCGCAACGAGGCTCTATCGCTGTTGGAGCGTGTGGGAATTCGAGATGCCGCGGCCCGCTTTGACATGTATCCGAGCGATTTTAGCGGCGGCATGCGCCAGCGCGTGATGATCGCCATGGCGCTCGCCGGACACCCGCGGCTGCTTATCGCCGATGAGCCCACCACGGCACTCGACACGACGACTCAAAAACAGATTTTGGATCTTCTGCGCGACCTCAACAGTTCCGAGGGCATGGCGGTGCTTTTTATCAGCCATGATTTGGGTGTCGTCACGAGCATCTGCTCGCGCGTGCACGTCATGTATCTGGGCCAAATCGTAGAAGAGATCGACGCCTGCGGCCTTATGGAGCGTCCGAGCCACCCGTATGCCCAGGGGCTCATCGCGAGCATTCCGCCGCTCGAAGGCGAGCGTGTTGACACGCTGGCGGATATTCCGGGCACAGTGCCGCCGCTTACGGCAATACCCTGTGGATGCCGCTTTGCGCCTCGTTGCGCCCGGGCGGACGAGCGTTGCCGCGCGCAGGAGCCTCCGCTGTTTGCCGTGAATGCGTGCGACCGGTCTAAATGCTGGCTTGTCGAGAAAGGGGAGTGCCATGGCTGTTGATAGCGAAGCCCTGCTTAGGGTCTCACATCTGACTAAAACGTATCCCATGTCGGGCTCAGGTTTTAAGCGTCAGGCCTTTACCGCCGTGGACGATCTGTCGTTTGAGATCGCACCGGGCGAGGTCTATGGCCTGGTTGGCGAATCCGGATCGGGCAAGTCGACGACTGGACGCCTGATCTGTGGTCTCGAGCGTGCAGATTCCGGCTCGATTGTCTATCGCGGGCACGACCTCGCCACGATGTCGGAGCGCGAACGCAAGCCATTTCGCCGCGAAATCCAGCTGGTATTCCAGGATAGCTCTGCGGCTTTTGACCCACGTAACCGTGTCGGCCGCATTTTGGAGGAGCCGCTGATTATCGCCGGCGTGCGCGATGCGGATGAGCGCCATGGGCGCGCGCTCTCGGCTCTAGCCTCGGTCGGTCTTCTGGCAGAGTATTATGACCGCTATCCGCACGACCTTTCGGGGGGACAGCGTCAGCGACTCAATCTGGCACGGGCGCTTATTTGCGAGCCGCGCCTTGTGGTATGCGACGAGCCGGTCTCGGCGCTTGACGTGTCCGTTCAGGCCCAAGTGCTCAACTTGCTTCGCGACCTGCAACGCACGACGGGCGTGGCGCTGCTGTTTATCACGCATGATATGCGTGTGGTTCGGCATATGTCCGACCGGATTGGCGTGCTCTACCACGGTCGTCTTGTCGAGGAAGGCGCGGCCGAGAACGTGATCGCACACCCGAGCGATCCGTATACGCAGGAGCTTATCGACGCCATTCCCTAGAGGATGCTTCCTTTTGGGTATGGCGTGGGTTTGTTGTTTAATTGTCGGTATATCGGTGCAAGAGAGGGGAACTACTATGGCCGATATCGAGGAACAGCCGTTGCCGCGCACGTTTGAGGAGTTCAACGAGCAGCGCAAGGCGGCGTTTATTCGCGTTAAGGATTATAAGCAGGCGGGTAATCGCCTGGTCGGCTTTTTGTGCAGCTATACGCCGCTCGAGATTATCGATGCCGCGGGGGCCGCAAGTGTCGCTCTGTGCGGTACGTCCGATGAGGTGATCCCCGAGGCCGAGAAGGTGCTGCCGGCAAACCTCTGCCCGCTCATCAAGTCGACCTACGGCTTTGCCTATTCGCAAAAGTGCCCGTTTACGTACTTTAGCGACATGATCATCGGCGAGACCACCTGCGACGGCAAGAAGAAGATGTACGAGCTACTCAACGAGCTTAAGCGTACGCACATTCTGCATCTTCCGCAGGGTCGCGACCGCGCCTACGAGCGCGAGGGCTGGTACGAGGAGTGCCGCCTGCTCAAGGAGGAACTCGAGGGCTTCTACGGCATCACGATTACCGACGATGACCTGCGCGCCGCCGTCCGTCGTCGCAACCGTTTGCGTGCGGCGCAACTCGAGATGTTTGCCCTCCAGGCCAACCAGCCTGCGGCCATGAGCGGCGTCGACCTGATGAGCACCATGTTTGCCGGTACGTTCAGCTTTGATATCGAGGCCTATACGCAGCAGCTGGAGCAAAAGGTTGTCAAGCTGCACGAGGCCTACGACGCGGGCGAGCGCCCGGTTGCGGCGGATGCCAAGCGCATTCTGATTACCGGCTGCCCGGTGGGCGGCGTGATCAACAAGATTGGCCGCACCATCGAGTCCAACGGCGGCGTGGTTGTGTGCATGGACGACTGCTCGGGCGAGCGTACGGCGGCCATGATGATCGACCCGGAGGCTCCCGATATCCTGCGCGCCATCGCCGACCGATACCTGGACATCAACTGCTCGGTCATGACGCCCAACGACGGTCGTATGGAAAATACGCTGGCCATGTGCGAGAAGTACCACGTCGATGGCGTGGTAGAGAGCGTGCTACAGGCGTGCCATACCTTTAACGTGGAGAGTGCACGCATGCAGGAGGCTGTCGAGGGTGCGGGTATTCCGTACATGAAGATCGAGACCGATTACAGCAACGGCGATATGGGCCAGATCGAGACCCGCATCGCCGCCTTCATCGAAACCCTGTAGGACAAATGCGGTAAAGGGATAGCTGCTTTGCCGCATAGAAGGAGGATGCCGTGGTTGGCATTGGTATCGACATAGGCTCGACGGCCGCGAAGGCTGCGGTGTTGGAGACGGACAGCGCCATTGCGTTGACCTGCGTCATGCCGACGGGGTATTCGTCGGTCGATGCGGCCGAGCGCCTACGCGGTGAGCTCGCCGCAGCCGGCTATGACGTGACGGGCGACGATGTTCGCGTGGTCGCGACTGGCTACGGCCGTGTCGCCGTGCCCTATGCGCATAAGGTCGTGACCGAGATTACCTGCCACGGTACCGGTGCCGTGCGTCTGTTTGGCGACCATGGCACCGTGATCGACGTGGGTGGTCAGGACACCAAAGTCATACAGATCAAGGGCGGTCGCGTGGTCAAGTTCGCCATGAACGACAAGTGCGCCGCCGGCACGGGGCGCTTTCTGGAGATCATGGCCGACCGCCTGGGCATTTCCCAGCAGCAGATGGCCGACCTGGCGCGTTCCGGCGAGCCTACCAAGATCAGCAGCATGTGCACGGTGTTTGCCGAAAGCGAGGTCATCAGCTTGATCGGTCGCGGTGAGCCGCGCGAGAACATCGCCCGTGGCGTGATCGACAGCGTCGTGTCGCGCGTGGCGACCATGGCCGGGCAGGCGGCGGGCGCCCCGTACTATCTGACCGGTGGTCTGTGCGAGAACGCTTACGTTGTGGAGCGGTTAGGCGAGCTACTGGGGTCGCCGGTGACCACCTCGCCCCAGGCTCGCTTTGCCGGAGCGATCGGCGCGGCTGTCCGCGCCGCCGCCTTGGCCTAGGGGTGTACCGCGACATGCGCATCCTCAATATCACGGCACAAAAACCAGATAGCACCGGCAGCGGCACCTACCTTGCCGCGCTTGTGCGCGAGCAGATCGAGACGGGGCATCGCGCCGCCGTGCTTTGCGGTGCGGCTCCGGGTGATACCCAAGGCGAGCTGGACCGGCGTGCTGCCGTGTTTGCCGTACCGTTCGAGTCGCCCGAGCTGCCGTTTCCCATCTGCGGTATGTCCGATGTCATGCCCTATTCCTCTACACGCTATCGTGACCTGACGCCTTCGATGCTCAAGGCATTTGAGCGGGCATTTGCTGCTGCAATCGATCGGGCGGTGGCTGAGTTTCGGCCCGATCTGGTGCTCTGCCATCACCTGTATCTGGTGACCGCATTGGCGCGCGAGTGCGTCCGGGGCGTGCCGGTTGTTGCCGTGTGCCATTCGACCGACCTGCGCCAGCTGCGTTCGCATGCGCTCGAGCGCGATCGCATCGTAAGTGCGGTTCGTCGGCTCGATGCCGTCTTTGCGCTCCATGCTGAGCAGGCTGAGCAGATTGGCCTGGTGTGCGGCGTCGATGCCGATCGCATCCACGTGATTGGGACGGGCTACGACCATCGCGTCTTCTGCCGCGACGCAAGCGCGGCGAGGCGGCCGGGATCGCTTGTGTACGTGGGCAAGATTTGCTTTAAAAAGGGCGTCGAGTCGCTGGTTCGAGCCGTGTCATTGCCGATTGACGATGACGTCCGCCCATCTGGCTTGGTACTTGTGGGCGGCCGCGGGGACGATGCCGAGTACGCGCGTATCGAGCGCTTGACCGCGGCCTCGGATGTGCCGGTGACGCTTGCGGGGCGCCTGGATAGCGATGAACTCGTGCGCGCCTACCGCAGTTCCGACGTCTTTGTGTTGCCTTCGTTTTACGAAGGTTTGCCGCTCGTGACGATCGAGGCCCTCGCGTGCGGCTGCAAAGTTGTGGCGACCGATTTGCCCGGCGTTCGTCCCTGGATGGAGGCGATGCTTCCCGGTGCTCCCGTGACGTGGGTGGCGTCGCCGCGTATGACGGATGTCGACACGCCCGTGGCGGCCGACCTTCCGTTGTTTGAGCGCGCACTGGCAGATGCTATCGCGCAGGCGCTTGCGGCTCCGCCTTCGACGTTCGAGCCGTCGGCGGTCTCTTGGGAAGCGTGCCTGGGGCGTATACTTAAAGTCGTTGATTTGTTGGAAGGGGGTTCGTATGGCTAAGGACACAATGAGGCTCACGTCCATGACGGCCGCGAGCGGTTGAGCCGCTAAGTTGGCCCCCGGAGCCCTCGCCCAGGTCTTGGGCGATTTACCCAATGTGCATAACGACAACTTGCTCGTGGGGTTCGATACCTCCGACGATGCGAGCGTCTTCCGCGTAGGGGAGAACCTTGGCCTCGTGCAGTCCATCGACTTCTTCCCGCCGATGGTCGACGACCCGTTCCTGTTTGGCCAGATCGCCGCGGCCAACTCGCTGTCGGACATCTACGCCATGGGCGGGCGGCCGAGCCATGCCATGAACTTGCTGTGCATCCCGAGCTGCCTGGGCATCGAGGTCGCCGGCCAGATTCTGGCGGGCGGCGCCGACAAGTGCGTCGAGGCGGGTTGCTCCATCGCGGGCGGCCATACCATCAACGACGACGAGCCCAAGTACGGCCTGTCCGTGAGTGGTTTTGTCGCGCTCGACCGCATGCTCGCCAACAGCGGCGCACGCGTGGGCGATGTTCTGCTGCTGACCAAGGCGATCGGCTCGGGCATTATCACCACGGCCATTAAGGGCGAGCTTGTCGAGCAGGACGAGGCTGGTCCCATGTTTGACTCGATGCGCACCCTCAATGAGGCGCCGATTCGTCTGGCAGTGGGACTTGAGCTTCACGGCTGCACCGACATCACGGGCTTTGGCCTGATCGGGCATGCGTGCGAGATGGCTGAGGGCTCGGGTGTGCAGGTTGAGCTTGCGTCGGGGGCGGTGCCGCTCTTTGACCAGGTGCTCGACATGGCGCGTCTGGGCATTATCCCCGCGGGCTCCTACCGCAACCAGGACTTCTTTGGCCCGCGTGTGACTGCCGATGAGGACCTGGAGCCGGGCATGCTCGACGCGCTGTACGATCCGCAGACGTCTGGTGGCCTGCTTATCGCGGCGCCCGCGGCGGATGTGGATGAGCTTGCGCGTCGCCTGGATGCCGAGGGGCGCGTTGCCGCCACAATCGGTCGCGTGTGCGAGCCGGTGCCGGGCGGTCCTGCTGTTCGCGTTGTGCATTAAGGAAAACCGTTTATGCGACCGCCTGCTGTTCTGGGCGGTCCCTTTTGAAAGGATGTAGCTATGTCTACCAAAATTGAAGTCAATGCCATGGGCGATGCCTGCCCGCTGCCCGTCGTCAAGACGCTTAAGGCGCTCAAACAGCTTGACGGCGAGGGTGCCGTGGTGACCTCGGTCGATAACGAGACCGCCGTCAAGAACATCTCAAAGATGGCGCAGGAGAAGGGCTGCACGGCCTCGGTCAAGAAGGTTTCTGACGCTGAGTGGCACGTGACCGTGGCGACCTCTGGTGCCATTGCCGTGGCCGATCCCGAGCAGGATGGCGCTGCCTTCTGTGGTGCCAGCACCGGTAAGGGCGAGCTCGTCATTTCCGTCTACACCGACTGCATGGGCCGCGGCGACGACGAGCTGGGCCACAAGCTCATGAAGGCCTTCATCTTTGCCGTGACGCAGCAGGAGGAGCTGCCCGCGACCATGCTGTTCTACAACGGCGGAGCCAAGCTCACCGTCGAGGGCTCGCCGGTACTCGACGACCTGAAGGGGTTGGCTGAGCAGGGCGTCGAAATCCTCACCTGTGGCACCTGCCTCGACCACTATGGCATTAAGGACCAGCTTGCCGTGGGCGAGGTCACGAACATGTATGTGATCGTGGAGAAGATGGAGCAGGCCGTGCGCGTCGTGCGCCCGTAGCGTATTGGTTGGAGTTGCCATGAGGGAGAAGCGCCCGGCGCTTGTCATCACGTTTCCCACCACGGCGGCCGCCATGGGCTGCGAGTCCCTGTGCATCGAGCGCGGCCTTCCCGGGCGAACGATTCCCGTGCCCGGGGAGGTCGCTGCCGGCTGTGGTCTGGCGTGGAAAGCGTTGCCTGCCGATGAGGAGCTGCTGCGCGGCGAGCTCACCGCGGCGGGCGTTCCCACTGAGGGCTATACCGTGATTGATATGTGGGAGGTCGTGCGATGATCTATCTGGATAACGCGGCGACGACCATGCACAAGCCGCAGACGGTCATCGATGCCGTGGTGCAGGCGATGTGTTCGCTCGGCAATGCCGGGCGCGGTGCCACGTCGGGCGCGCTCGACGCGGCGCGCACGATTCACGGCTGCCGCGCCAAGCTTGCGCGCTTGCTGGGCTGCCCGAGGGCGGACCATGTGTGCCTTACGCCTAATTCCACGGCCGCGCTCAACACCGCCATCAACGGAGTGGTGTGCCCCGGCGACCGCGTGGTCACGACGGTGCTTGAGCACAACTCCGTGCTACGTCCGCTCAATCGCTTGGCGACGGAGCAGGGTGTGACGGTTGAGCATGCGGGTTGCGACGCGAACGGCGCGCTCGACTACGACGAATTAGAGCGGCTGGTGACGCCGGGCACGCGTGCCGTGGTGGTGACGCACGCCTCCAATGTGACCGGTAACGCGGTCGACATCACGCGCGTGGCCGCCATGGCCCATGCTGCCGGCGCGCTCGTGATCGTCGATGCCTCGCAGTCTGCCGGCGCGGCGCATATCGATATGCGGGCCATGGGGCTCGACATGGTGTGCTTTACCGGCCACAAGGGACTCATGGGCCCGCAGGGGACCGGTGGCCTGGCCGTGGCGGAGGGCATCGACGTGGCTCCTTGGGCCATGGGCGGCACGGGTGTGCACAGCTTCGATGAGCTGCAGCCGCGGGAGTGGCCCACGCGCCTTGAGGCGGGCACGCTCAACGGTCATGGCATCGCGGGCCTTTCCGCCGGTCTCGACTTTATCGAGGCCCAGGGCGGGGTGGAGGCGATTGCGGCTCACGAGCGCGCGCTCGCCGAGCGTTTCCTCGCCGGCGTTCGCGAAATCCCGGAGATCAAGCTCTACGGTGCCTTTGACCAGCCCGTGCGCTCGGCGATCGTCTCACTCAACGTGGGTGATATCGACTCTGCCGAGATCTCGGACGCGCTCATGCAAGGGTGGGGGATTGCGACGCGCCCCGGTGCCCATTGCGCTCCGCTCATGCACCGTGCGCTGGGGACCGAGCGCCAGGGTGTCGTCCGCTTCTCGTTTGGGTATTTCAACACGGATAAGGAAGTCGACATCGCGATTGACGCTTTGCGCGATTTAGCCTGCTAAAGCGTATATACTTGCGGGACGGGTGTTTTTGCCCGTCCCGTTTTTGTTTCGACCCGAAAGGTGTGCTTATGGCCTCATCCGCCCCGCGTGGTTTGCGCTCCGACCATGTCGTTACCGTCGGCATTGCGTTGTTCTCGATGCTCTTTGGCGCCGGTAACCTCATTATTCCGCCGCTGCTGGCGCTGCAGGCAGGTTCTGCCACGCCGGTTGCCATGATCGGCTTTTTGATTGCCGCTATCGGTCTGCCTGTTATGGGCTTTATCGCCGTGGCGCTTGCCGGAACGGCGCGCGAGCTTGCCGGGCGCGTACATCCTAAGTTTGGCGAATTCTTCGTTGCGGCGGTCTACCTGGCCATCGGTCCGTGCCTGGCCATTCCGCGCACAAGCTCTACGGCCTTCGAGATGCTGGTGCCGCTGCTGCCCGAGGGCGTTTCGCTCGGCACGGCTCGCCTGGTGTTTGCTGTCGGTTTCTTTGCCATCGCGTTTGCGCTCACGCTGCGCCCGGGCGTTATCACACGCGTGCTCGGTCGTATTACGGGCCCCGCGCTCATCGCGCTCATCGTGCTGGTCGTTGGTGCTGCCGTGATCTCGCCGCTGGGTCCCGCTGCCGCGCCGCAGGCCCCTTACGATGCAGGCGCTGCCGTGCAGGGCTTTCTGACTGGCTATCAGACCATGGACCTGCTCGCGTCGCTCGCCTTTGGCATTATCATCGCCGAGACCATCCACGAGTTGGGTGTTACCGATGACAAGCGCGTGGCCTTCGAGATTTCGCGTTCCGGTGTGATCGCCGGCGTACTCATGGCCATCATCTACTGCGGCTTGGGCCTTGCCGGTATGCAGCTCGGCACCGTGATGCCCGACGCTACCAACGGCGCCGCTCTCCTCGCCCGATCGGCCTCTATGCATTTTGGTCTTGCCGGCACGGTCGTGGTCTTCGCCATCTTCTTCCTCGCCTGCATGAATGTGTGCATCGGCCTCATCAGCTGCTGCTCACGTTACTTCTGCGAGACGTATGTAGTTAAAGGGGGAGCGGAGGCCTCCGAGGAGGCCATGCGCCGTCCCTTTGCGATGCTCGCCTTTGTGTTCGCAGCGTTTTCGTGCGTGCTTTCCAACGTGGGCCTCGACGCGATCCTTATGTTCTCGGTGCCCATGCTCAACGCCTTGTATCCCGTTGCCATTGTGCTGGTGCTGATGGGCCTGGTGCACGGCTTTTGCGACGCACATCCGCAGGTTTGGGTCTGGGTCGGCGGCGTTGTCGCGGTGCAGAGCGTAATCACCTCGGTCCGCGATGCGTTCTTTGCTGGCGCGTGGCTACCGTTCGATGCGTTGCCGCTGGCAGATATCGGTGCTGCGTGGGCACCGGTTGCCGTGGTTGCCTTTGTGATCGGTCTGCTCCATAGTCGTTTTGTCGCACATTCGAGGAGCTAAGGCATCAATGCTTGCACAGGCGGGGAGTCTCTCCTATAATTTCCTTCGCTTTGGGACACGCAAGGTTTAGACCTTAGCTGCTCAACACCTTCGGGACGTGGCGCAGTTTGGTAGCGCGCCTGCTTTGGGAGCAGGATGTCGCAGGTTCAAATCCTGTCGTCCCGACCATATCTTGCGGGCGTAGTTCAATGGTAGAACCCCAGCCTTCCAAGCTGATGACGCGGGTTCGATTCCCGTCGCCCGCTCCATAAGATAGATGAATGGCTCTGGTTCCTTTTGGGACCAGAGCCATTTTTGTAAGTGTACGGGGTGACGGGCCTTTAACGGCGTGAAACAGTCCGTATTTCACCGCAACCTAGAGGGGATGAGGCTGAGGGGCGGGCAATGCCGTTGCCTGCCGGTTAGTGGCGACCGTGGTGGCGGAGCTTGTCGATGGTGGCGTCGGTGCTGTGGCCGCGGGCGTCGGCTGCGGTTTGGCGCTTGCGGCGGTAATCGATCATGCCTTGGATGATGGGCTTGCCAAAGCTCACGACATCATCGTTGTAGATGGCGGTTCGGGCTGCGAGGAGGCAGTCGGTAAAGTCCATATGGGTCTTGCCAAAGAGTTTGACGGCAAGGGCGACAACGGTGGGCTCGTCGACCATGACGTCATCGAGCAGCCTTTTCATAGCCGCAGCAATCTCAACGCGGGGAACCTTATAGACGTCGCGCAGCGTGACCACGACGCGCGTGATGATTTCGGGGTAGACGCGAGCGGTGCGCGTGGCGATGACCTTGGCGGCGCGCGGTGACAGAACTTCGTCGTCGTCAAGCAGGTAGCGTAGGATGACGGTCTCGTCGATGATGGTGCTACTCATGGATATCTACTTCCTCGGGACCCAAAACCGAATCGTCGCTTTCCGTAGCAAGGTATTCAATCCAGGCATTGCGTTCCTCAGAGCGGCGATTGGGGTCCCCATATGCTTTGAGCGATCCATAGGCGGCGGTGCCGTCCTTTGAGCGCACGGCGACTGGCTGAAAGGGGAGCTTGCGCATCAAAATGCTCTGCGCGACAAATAGGCGGACGGCCTCGGCGAGCGAGGTGCCCATGGCGTCGTAGAGGCGCTCGGCATGCTGCTTGTCATCTTCGCGGATGCGCACCTGCAGGATGGCTCTTTTTTGAGTCGATGACATCGCTGGCCTCCCTTTATTAGCGTGCAATATGGATGGTCAAATACGGCACGTGCCGATACTTGGCAATCATATATCCAATACTTTATTGCACTCAAGTTTATGAGTGTAAACATTACTACAAGCGTAGTACATCTTTAAAAGAAGAGCGCGAAATCTCTCGCGGCGTACGCGTGTAATACACTCATCTCTATATCTAAGCAAGAATAATCCTAACCAGCCCAAACCCCTGCAATACACACGTATTGCAGGGGTTACGCTCAAGTTTACCCCCTGCAACTGCGTATATTCAACCTGTATACCGTTGGAGAAATTCTATCGAGTGCCTGTTTCGCCGCATGCATTCGATACGTCGATGCCAGGCTACGGGCGGCCTGGGGCAATGTCGACAGGGTCTCTCCGGCAAGGGATTCAGGAGGGAGTGAACAACATGGGCAATAAACGAGTCGTAGCCGATTCCTCGCGCTGCATTGGGTGTCAAACCTGCATGGCGGCGTGTATCGAGGCACACGACATCCCCGGCAACATCGCCGCGCCGCGCCTGCGCGTGACGCGTACGTACGAGATCTCCGCACCGGTGGCTTGCCATCACTGCGAGGATGCCCCGTGCGCCAAGGCCTGCCCCACGGGCGCCTTGTTCTTTGATCCAAAGAACCATCGTATCGGCGTCAACGAGGACAACTGCATCGGCTGCAAGAGCTGCGTCATGGCCTGCCCCTTTGGCGCCGTGAGCGTGGCGACCACGCAGGTCCCCGTCTTGATGGGCGACGTGCGCGTGGGTTCGCAGACTAAGAGCTTCGTGCTCAAGTGCGACCTGTGCGTGGACCGTCCCGGCGGTCCGGCGTGTGCCGAGGCGTGCCCGACCAAGGGCCTCACCCTGGTAGACGAGGAGCGCCTGGCGGAACTGACCGCCGAGCGTGCCCGCGCCACCATCGAAAACGAGGCGTAGGCGGGCGGCTATATAGGCCCAACGATTGTCAAATACGTACCGAGTAATCGGTAGTAGAGAAAGGAAGGAGGGTGTCATGGAGAAGCATAAAGTGATCTGCCCGTACTGCGGCGCCGGTTGCCAGTTTAACCTCCTGGTCCAAAACGGCCAGGTCGTGGGTACCGAACCGCTCAACGGCATCACCAATCAGGGCGAGCTGTGCCTTAAGGGCATGAGCGGCTACGACTTCATCAACGACACCAAGATCTTGACTCCTCGCGTACTGCACCCGATGATCCGCCGCACCAAGGGCGCGGATCTTGAGCGCGTAAGCTGGGACGAGGCACTGGATTTCACCGCATCTAAGATGCAGGCCATAATTGACGAATATGGTCCTAACGCTGTCATGACCACCGGCTCTTCGCGAGGCGGCGGCAATGAGGCGAACTACGTCATGCAGAAGTTTACGCGTGCGTGCATCGGCACCCACAGCGTGGACAACTGCGCCCGTACTTGACACGGCCCTACTGTCCTCGGTCTGATGGACACGGTTGGTTCAGGTTGCATGTCATGCTCCATCCCCGGTATGGAGGATGCGGGCTGCATTTTCCTCTTCGGCTATAACCCTGCCGATTCGCACCCCATCGTCGCAAGGCGCATCGTGCGAGCCAAAGAAAAGGGTTGCAAGATCATCGTCGCCGACCCGCGCCATATCGAAACCGCGCGTATCGCCGATATCTACCTTCCGATCAAGAACGGTTGCAACGTCGCGTTCCTCAACGCCTTTGCCAACTGTCTGGTCAACGATGGCCTCTACGACAAGGAATTCGTCGCCGAGCACACGAACGGCTTTGACGAGTGGTGGGAGACCATCAAGAACTACACTCCCGAATCCGTACAGGACATCACGGGTGTCGATCCCGCGCTGATCCACCAAGCTGCCGAGATGTACGCCACGGCGAAGCCTTCTGCCATCATTGGCTGGGGCATGGGCGTATGCCAGCAGAAGCAGAACCTGAAGACGGTGCACACCATCGCCTCCATCGCCTGCGTTGCCGGCCAGATCGGCAAACCCAATTCCGGCCTCGCGCCCGTGCGCGGTCAGAATAACGTCCAGGGCTCCTGCGATATGGGCATGCTGCCCAACCTGTACCCTGGCTACCAGAAGGTCACCGACCCGGCTGTGCGTGCCAAGTTTGCCAAGGCTTGGGGCGTGCCCGAGGAAAAGCTCCCGCTCGAGGAGGGCTACAAGCTCACCGACCTGGGCCACCTGGTCGACGAGGGCAAGGTGCACTGCTTCTACAACTACGGCGAGGACCCGGTACAGACCGAGCCCGATTCGGCCGGTATGCGCAAGACGCTCTCCGAGCTGGATCTGTTCATTTGCCAGGACATCTTTATGACGCAGACGACCATGCTCGCCGACGTCATCCTGCCTGCCACCTCTTGGGGCGAGCACGAGGGTGTCTTTACCGCATCCGACCGTAGCTTCCAGCACTTTGACGCGGCCGTTCCGCCCAAGGGCGAGTGCCGTCACGACTGGGAGATCTTCGCGGACCTGTCCACGCGCATGGGATACCCCATGCACTACGACAACACCGAGCAGATCTGGAACGAGTGCATTAGCCTGTGCCCCAACTTTGTGGGCGCGACCTACGAGAAGATGGCCCCCGAGGGCGGTTACGCCCAGTGGCCCGTCAAGAGCACTGATGTGAACGACCACGGTACGCCCGACATGTTCGCTGGTGGCAAGTTCACCACCAAGGACGGCCGCGCCAACCTGATGGCGCACGACTGGGAGGCGCCCTCCGAGCTTCCCGACGATGAGTACCCGCTTATCCTGTGCACCGTCCGCGAGGTCGGCCACTACAGCTGCCGCTCGATGACCGGCAACTGCAAGACGCTGGCGCTGCTCGCCGACGAGCCCGGCTTTGTCCGCATGAATCCCGCGGACGCCCAGGCACGCGGCATCAAGAATGGCGACATCGTCTCGATCCACAGCCGCCGCGGCCAGGTATACAGCCGCGCCGACGTGAGCGACCGCATCAACAAGGGCACGGTCTATATGACCTACCAGTGGTGGATCGGCAAGTGCAACGAGCTGACCATGCACAAGGTCGACCCGGTCTCGCATACGCCCGAGGACAAGTTCTCCGCCTGCCAGGTCGACGCTATCGCCGACCAGGTCTGGGCCGAGGGCGAGGTCGAGCGTCAGTACACCGAGCTCAAGCAGGCTCTGGTGGACGCCGCCGCTCCCCAGGACGTTGAGCCTGGCGCCGCCAAGTTCGACGACGAGACGCACGTGAATCAAATCGTGTAGTCCCGTTCTCGTTGGCTTTTTGGGCCGGGCGTCCCGTACGTTCGGGAGCCCGGCCCGTTATTTTGAAAGGAAGTGGGGATGAACCGCTTCATCGACATCAACCCGGAGAGGTGCATCGGTTGCGGAACATGCCAGTCCGCCTGTGCCGACGCCCACCGGATGCAGGGTCTTCAGGATACGCCGCGCCTGGCGCTCGTGAAGACCGGCGGTATTTCGGCCGCCCTTGCCTGCCACCATTGCGAGGGTGCCCCCTGCGCCGAGGTCTGCCCGGTGAATGCCATCGAGCACGATGGCGATCGCATCCACGTCAAGGAGCAGGAGTGCATCGGGTGCAGGCTGTGCGCCATCGCGTGCCCCTTCGGAGCCATCCATCCCGATGGCACGTCTATCGCCGGTGTCGCAGGCATGTGCGACCCGACGCCTTCGTATCCTAAGTCCCTGAGCAGCCTGCTTACGTGGGCTCCCGGCCAGTACACCTGCGCTGTTAAGTGCGACCTGTGCGCCTTCGATCCGGACGGTCCGCATTGTGTGGCGGCGTGCCCCACCAAGGCGCTGACCGTCATGGGCGGCGCGGCCGATCGCGAGCTCGACGAGGCCAAGCGCCTGCGCTCGATCGAAAACGGTCCGGTCGTCGACGTTACCGCTGTGGCCCAGGGTCTGTCCGAGAAAGCAGAAGGGAGCGTAAACAATGGATAGCATGACGCTGTTTATCGCATCGCTTGCCGTCTCGTGCATCGGTGCGCTCGCCTCGGTTCTGCTGATTAAGGCCGACAACGCCGCCAAGACCGCCGGCTGCCTGATCGGCGCCGTCGCGGCCGTGCTGTCGTTCATCGCGGGCCTCGAGGCCGTGCTTGGCGACGTTTCGTCCCTCAACACGGTCTTCTTCTTCCCGTTCGCCCGTCTCGAGCTCTTGCTCAACGGCCTTGCGGGCCTGATCGTGGTCCTCATCTCGATTCTCGCCTTTGCGGGCTTCATCTACGGTCTGTCCTACTTCGACGAGTACCCGGGCAAGGTCGGGCGCGCCGGCTTCTTTATGAACACCTTCGTCGCCTCGATGATGCTCGTCATCACCGCCGACAACGTGTTCTGGTTCCTGGTCGCCTTTGAGCTCATGTCCCTTACGAGCTACTTCCTTGTCGTTATCGAGGAGAACAAGAACTCCATTAGGGGCGGTTGGCTCTACTTCGTCATCGCGCACGTCGGCTTCGTTCTCATCATGGCGAGCTTCCTGCTCATGACCAACGGCGTGGGCGGTTCCTTCAGCTTCAGTGATTTCCGTACGCATGACTTTGGACCCGCCGTCTCCTCCGCGTGCTTCGTCCTCGCGTTCTTCGGATTTGGCGCGAAGGCCGGTATCATTCCGCTGCACTCCTGGCTGCCCCAGGCGCACCCCGAGGCGCCGTCCAACGTGTCCGCCCTCATGTCCGGCGGCATGATCAAGATCGGCATCTTGGGAATCCTCAAGGTCGGTCTCGACCTGCTCGCGGGTTCGGGCGTCCAGCTCTGGTGGGGCCTCATGGTCCTGGTCTTCGGATCCATCTCGTCGGTCCTGGGTGTCGTCTACGCCCTCCACGAGCACGACATCAAGCGCCTGCTTGCCTATCACTCCGTCGAGAACATCGGCATCATCTTGCTCGGTGTCGGCGCGTCCATGACGGCGCACGCCCTGGGCAACGACGTCATCGCGACGATCGCGCTCATGGCCGCCCTCTACCACACGCTCAACCACGCCATGTTCAAGGGCGAGCTGTTCCTCGGCGCGGGCTCCCTGCTCTATGCCACGGGTACGCGCAACATGGAGAAGATGGGCGGTCTGTTCCGCCGCATGCCGGTCACGGCCGTCTGCTTCCTCATCGGTGCCCTTGCCATCTCGGCCATCCCGCCGCTCAACGGCTTCGTTTCCGAGTGGTTCACCTACCAGTCCCTGTTCAACATCTCGACGCTCTCCGACCCGGTCGTCATGGTGTTCGCCGTCGCCTCCGCGGCCGCCCTCGCCATCACCGGTGCCCTGGCCGTCACGTGCTTCGTGAAGGCCTACGGCGTCTCGTTCGCGAGCAGCCCTCGTTCCCAGGAGGCCGCGAACGCCAAGGAGTCCCCGGCTCCGATGTTGTTCTCGCAGATGCTCCTCGCGGCCATCTGCGTGGTACTGGGAATCGGCTCCCCGGTCATCGCCCCGGTTCTGGGCGACGTCGCCCAGAGCGTGCTTGCCGGCTCCGCCGTCACAGCCACCTCGGGCGTGTCTCTCGTGAACGAGATTTCCGGTGCCGCCACCTCCACCCCCGCGATCGCCATCGCGCTCGTGGTCCTCACCGGCCTCGCGTTCGCGTTGAGGTCCTGCCTCGGCGCCAAGGCCCCCGCTAAGAAGACCGACCCTTGGGCGTGCGGCTACGAGCCCAACGAGCACATGCCCGTCGTCGCCACGAGCTTCGCGTCCGACGTCGAACTCTTCATGGGCCCGCTCTACACCCTGCGCGAGGTATGCACCAAGATCTGCTGGTCCATCGCGCACGTGTTCCAGAAGCTCACCGGTGTCGCCCAGGGCGTCGAGCCCCTGCCCGACCGTTTTCTGGTCGATGCACCGAGCGAGGGTGCCGACAAGCTGGCCGGCCTCGCCTCCAAGATCGAGGGCGGCAACTACTCCGTATACATCTGCTACATCGTCGCGGCGCTCGTGGTCTTCCTCGTGCTCGCCGTGGTCATGGTCTAGAGAGGGGAGAGGATATTATGAACATCGTTCTTGCGATGGCGCAGGGCCTCGTGGTCATGCTGGTCGCGCCCTTCTTCTCCGGCCTCGCCCGTGTGATTCGCGCGAAGATGCACAATCGCCGCGGTCCGTCCATCCTTCAGGATTACCGGGACCTCGCGAAGCTCATGGCGCGTCCCGAGTCCGTGAGTTCCGACTCGAGCTTCGTGCTGCGCATCATGCCGCCGCTGTTCCTCGCGGTGTCGTTTATGCTCGCCATGGGCCTGCCCATGTTCACGCTCCAGAGCCCCATGCCCGTCTTTGGTGACGCCATCACCATCATGTACGCGCTCGCGCTGTCCCGCTTCTTCTTCGCGCTGTCCGGCGTGGATTCCTCCAACGCCTACGCGGGCTTCGGCGGTATCCGCGAGCTCCTCATGAGCGTGCTCATCGAGCCGTCCATGCTCATCGCGCTGTTCACCGTCGCCATCGTGTGCGGCTCCACGGACATTGCGACCATGGGTCAGCACATCGTTACGGGCAACGTCTCGAGCGTCGTCGCCGTTATCCTCGCCGGCGTCGCCTTCGCGGCCGCCTGTTACATGGAGCTCGGCAAGCTTCCGTTCGATCAGGCCGAAGCCGAGCAGGAGCTCCAGGAGGGCCCGCTCGCCGAGCTCTCCGGCCCGTCCCTGGCCATGATGAAGCTCGCCATGGGCATGAAGCAGGTCGTGGTCGTCGCTTGGTTCACCTCCATCTTCATCCCCTGGGGAGAGCCCGCGACCATCGGTGTCACCGCTCTCGTGGGCGCCGTCGTCTTCCTCGTCAAGTGCCTGGTCGATTTCGTCGTCTGCGGCGTGCTCGAGAACTCCGTTTCCCGTTCGCGCTTCAAGGTGCTCGGTAACCAGACCTGGGCCGTCGTCGGCATCGCGGTCCTCGCGTTCGTCTTCGTCGTCGTAGGCGTGTAGGGAGAAGGGAGAAACTATGTCAATCGAATCGAGCTTGTCCCTCTTTGCCATGGTGGCGATCGCCGTCCCCATGCTGGGCTCCCTGCTCATCGTCATGCTGCCGCGTCCCTACGCTAAATGGATCTGCGCCTTTGCCGGCGGCATCGCCACGGTCGCTTCCGTTGGCTTGGCCGCGACGTTTGCCGGAAACGGCATGAACGCGGTCGATGTAACCTGGGCGAGTATGGGCCAGACCTTGGTCATGGGCTTCATATTCGACCGGATGAGCACGCTGCTCGCACCCGCGTTCGTCGCTATCGGCCTGCTCGTCGTCATCTATTCGTTCCCGTACATGAGCGATAAGAATAAGGAGCATCCCGACGCGCCCCGTCGTCGCTTCTACGTGTACTTCTCCACGTTCATCGGCGCCATGGCCGGTCTCGCCTACAGCTCCACCATCGTCGGCCAGCTCGTTTTCTTCGAGATCACCGGTGTGTGCTCCTGGGGCCTCATCAGCTACTACATGACGCCCACGGCCAAGAAGGCCGGTATGAAGGCGCTCATCATCACCCATATCGGCGCTCTGGGACTCTACATCGGCGCGGCCTTCCTGTTCGCCGGAACCGGCACGTTCGCGCTGAGCGCGATCTCCCAGCTCGATTCCGGTATGAAGACCGTCGTGCTGCTGCTCATCCTGTTCGCTGCTTGGGCCAAGTCCGCCCAGTTCCCGCTCTACATGTGGCTGCCCTCCGCAATGGAGGCTCCCACGCCCGTTTCCGCCTACCTTCATGGCGCGTCCATGGTTAAGGTCGGCGTGTGCGTGTTCGCCCGCGCTCTTGCGAGCGCCGGCGATATCCCCGAGATCGTCGGTTGGGTCGCCATCATCGACGCCGTCGTGACCATGCTCTTCGGCTTCCTCATGTACCTGCCCCAGAAGGATATGAAGCGCCTGCTCGCCTTCTCGACGATCGCGCAGCTCGCCTACGTGTTCTTTGGCCTGGGCCTCTCCGTGTTCGGAAGCCAGATGGCGTTTAACGGCGCCGTCGAGCACATCTTCAACCACGCGTTCACCAAGACCCTGTTCTTCCTCATCGCTGGCTCTCTCAGCTTCACGCTGGGAACCCGTATGCTGCCCAAGATCCAGGGCCTCATGAAGAAGTACCCGGTCACGGGCGTGGGCTTTGCGGTCGCCGCGACCGCTATCGCCGGCGTGCCCCCCATGAGCACGTTCTTTTCCAAGTTCCAGATCATTTCCGGTGGCTTCGCGGTTGGTGCTACCAACACGGTCATCTTTGTCCTCGTGTGCGTCATGGTCGTCGAGACCGTCGCCACCTTCGCATGGTTCCTGCGTTGGATGGGTAAGGTCCTGCCCGGTGAGCCGAGCGAGACCGTGGCCGCCGGCCAGCCCCTTCCGCGCGCCATGGCGTTCGTGTTCGTCGTCCTCATGATCATGGTCGTCGTCGCCGGTCCTCTGTCCTCTAGTTGGATGGGTTAGGAGGTAGGACATGGGTTATTCGTTAGTCAATATCCTGGGCGGTCTTCTGATCGTGACCTCCACCATGGTGGTCGTCTCGAAGACCATCCCGTCCGCCATCAAGTGGTACGCGATCCAGTCGGTTGTCCTGGTGGGCGTGCTGCTCACCCTGGGCCTCACCACCGGTGCCACCGAGCTTCTCATGTGGGCCGCGTCGGCCTTCGTCACCAAGGTGATCCTCGTTCCGTTCATTCTCAACCGTGCCTACAAGAAGATGGGTTCGCCTGCCGATAGCACGCTGACCTCCTCCATCAAGCCGGCCTGGACCATCATCCTCACCGGTCTGGAGGTGGCCGTCTGCTTCGCGGTGGTCACGCGCCTGAGCCTGCCCACCGCCGAGGTGGCCACTCCGGCCCTCGCCATCAGCTTCGCGCACTTCTTCGTCGGCCTCACGTGCATCATCTCCCAGCGCAACATCCTCAAGCAGATCTTCGGGTACTGCCTTATGGAGAACGGTAGCCACGTGACGCTCGCTCTGCTCGCGCCCACGGCCCCCGAGATCATCGAGATCGGCATCGCCACCGACGCCATCTTCGCCGTCATCATCATGTCCGCCGTCGTCGTGAGGATTTGGAACGACACCAAGTCGCTCGACTCCCACGACCTGACCGAATTGAAGGGGTAGGCCATGGATGTTTCAATGCTGACGGTCGCCCTGCTCGCTTGTCCTCTCGTGTTCTCCCTGATTATGGCTGCGCTCCCCAAGACGACGTCCTACAACGTCTTCGCGGGGCTCAACACCATCTCCGTCGCGGCGACCCTTGTCCTTTCGGTCGTCACCGCGGGAACCATGCTCTCGAGCGGGCAGAATATCGACGCTTTGGGCCTGTGGCTCCATCTCGATTCGCTCTCGTCGATCTTCGTCCTTCTGGTAGGCATCATCGGGTTCATCACCGGCGTGTACTCCATCTCCTATATCAAGATCGATATCGAGGAGAAGACCATGCCGGCCGAGCGCACCAAGCAGTACTACGCGCTGTTCAGCCTGTTCGTCTTCACGATGCTGCTCGCCTGCCTGTCCAACAACATCATCCTCACCTGGGCGGCGGTCGAGGCCACTACGCTGTCGACCGTGTTCCTCGTGGGCATCTACAAGAACAAGCAGGCGCTCGAGACGTCTTGGAAGTACGCGATGGTCTGCACCGCCGGTGTGGCCTTCGGCCTGTTCGGCACGCTGCTCATCTACGCGAACGCCGCCGATATCATGCCCAACGCGCATGAGGCCGCCTTCCTCACCTCCATCATGCCCTACGCCGACCAGTTCGACCCGATGCTCGTGCGCCTCGCGTTCGCGTTCATCGTCATCGGCTTCGGCACCAAGGCGGGCCTGTTCCCCATGCACACCTGGCTGCCCGACGCGCACTCCCAGGCTCCGAGCCCGGTCTCCGCGCTGCTCTCGGGCGTGCTGCTCAAGTGCGCCATGCTGGTGATCATCCGCTTCTACTCCCTGTCCATCATCACGGTGGGCGACACCTATCCGCGAACGCTCCTGCTCATCCTGGGCACGCTGTCCATCCTGGTGGCTGCCCTGTGCATCTTCAAGCAGGACGATATCAAGCGCCGCTTCGCGTACTCCTCCGTCGACAACGTCGGCGTGGTCGCGCTGTGCCTGGGTATCGGTGGCCCGCTCGGTATCGCCGCCTGCCTGCTGCACTGCATCTTCCACGGCTTCACGAAGGCGCTCGCCTTCTGCATGGCCGGTAACATCCAGCACATCTACCACACCCGCGACCTGAACAAGATCAAGGGCGTCGTCGAGATCGCTCCCGTCACGGCAGCGCTCACCATCATCGCCCTGCTCGCGCTCGCCGCCTTCCCGCCGTTCGCCCTGTTCATCTCCGAGTTCCTCACCTTCGTGGCCGGCGTTCAGTCCGGTCCCATCTGGGTGGTCGTGCTCGTGGCCATCGGCCTCACCGGCGTGTACTTCGCCCTTACCGGCATCGCGCTCAAGTCCATCTTCGGCAAGGCGCCCGAGGGCATGAAGCGCCACGAGGTGCCCGCCCTCATGATCATCCCCGAGATCGCCCTCGCGATCGTGGTCATGTGGTTCGGTATCGCCACCCCGGTCGCCATCACGAGCGGCGTCGAGGATGCAACGTCCGTCGTTTTGAACCAGAGCGTCGAAGAGCTCCACGAGGCCCCTCTCTACCGCATGGTGTTCAGTTCCCAGACCAAGACAAGTGAGGTGAATTAGCACCATGGCAGAACCTGAAAAGAAGGACTACGCTCGTCGCTGCGAAAGCCACGTCGAGGCCCTGCGTGCTGCAGTGCCGGGCGCTATCGAGAAGGTCGA
>CALBOJ010000103.1 GCA_937896835.1 uncultured Collinsella sp. | reverse complement strand
CTCGTCTTGCCCGGCGTACTCGAAACCTTGACCAGGTTCTTGCGGCCAAAGAGTTTGTTCATGATAGACGACTTGCCCACATTGGAGCGGCCCACAAAGCTCACCTCGGGACAGGTGGACTCGGGGATCTGCGAAACCTTGCCGTAGCTGGCAACAAACTTGGCAAGCTGATAGTTAATGGAATCGGCCATGGACACTCCTTGGTCGTAGGTTCTTACAAAACGGGCGTGCTATTGCGCGGCGGCGATACGACGAACGATGTCAAGCGTGATGCCGCTCGCGGTGCGAGCGTACTCGTCCAGATCGAACTCGCGCTCGCAAAACGCGTCATATGCCTCGTCACAATTATCGCTGATAGCGCGCAGTACCAGGCAATCGACACCATTCTTGGCCGCGATGTGCGCAATTGCCGCGCCCTCCATCTCGACGCAATCGGCATGCGTGGCCTCAATCGCAGCGTTACGCATGGCGTCACCCGTAACAAAGCGATCACCCGTGGCGATAGTGCCACACAGGAACTGCTTGGGGTCCTTCTCCGCAGAAGTCTCATCCGCCGAGGCATCCACAAATCCATGCTCGGCAAGCACGGCGGCGGCAACATCAGCCAACGCCGGTGTCGAGACAAACTCCTCGAGCCCCGGCGCCGACTCGGCGATGAGTGCCGTATCGGTATCCAGATAGCGCAGGCACTTGCCTATAACCACGTCGTTAATATGCAGTTTAGGGTTTAGGCCTCCCGCGATACCTGAAAACACAACGGCCTGCGGGGCGTATTTGCTGATGAGATGCTGCGTTGCGGCAGCGGCGTTCACGGTCCCCATGCCTGCCGTCGTGGCGACTACTGTCAGACCCGAAAGCCCACCGTTCACAACGGTCAAGCCCGCCTCCTGCGACTCATGCGTGCCACTCAGCTCTTCTTTAATCTGCGCAACCTCTTTTTCGAGCGCACTCCCTGGCTCTGGGGCTGGCGCCCCAGCCTGCCCGGCGCGGTCTGCAACAACCTGTATTCGTCCCTGCGCGTGCTCTGCGGCCTGCGTCCCGGCCCGGACACCCTGGCCGCCTGGGACGGCATGCGCGCCCGCTTCGCCGCCCTTACGGACATTTTCCTGCCCGGCGCCGAGGGCTATCTGCTGGCCTGCCGCCTGCGCGAGACCCTCTCCCCCACCATGCCCGACGCCGTGGACCGGCGCGGCCTCACCAACCAGCGCGAGGCC
>CALBOJ010000102.1 GCA_937896835.1 uncultured Collinsella sp. | reverse complement strand
GCTTTGCCGTACCCAGCACCATCTGGCTCACAATGCGATAGGCATCGGCGCGCGGAATACCGTGTTTGACGGCCGCATCGCCCAGAGCCTCAATCGCCATGGCGACAAACGCCGGGGCGCAACCGCCCACGGTGCCGCCCACAAACAGCAGACTCGAATCGAGCTCGACCACCGTGCCAAGCTTTCCGAGCAGACCAAGCACCGTGGCACGCTGCTCATCGCTAAGCGTGGAAGCCTTCTCGCAGGCGATAACGCCCTCGTCCACCGAAACCGGCGTGTTGGGCACCGTCGAGACATGAGCGACACCTGGCAGAACCTGTTCCCACTTGGCGCTATCCCAGGTCCAGGCGACCGAAAGGACGACCTTGTCGGCAAGCGCATCCTTGAGTGGAGCGAAGACCTTCTCGATCAAGTACGGCTTGACCGCCGCAACCACGATGTCGGATGCGGCAACAACCTCCGCCGCATCGTGACAGGCAGCCATGCCCCGCGCCTCGCAACGCTCGACCAGAGCATCGTAGCGGCCCGCGCAGGCGCACATGTCGCCCGCGGCCACGCCGGCAGCAATCCAGCCATCGGCCATAGCGCTCGCCATATTGCCAAAACCGACAAATCCGATCTTCATATCACACAGTCCTCTCAGATGCGTTCCTCAAAAACGAAAGTCATTGTCCCACGCCATTGTTTCGTATTGCCGACCTACTTGTGATACGGCTCGCCGCGGCTAATCTTGCAAGCGCGGTAGATCTGCTCCAGCAGCACCACGCGCGCCAGGTTGTGCGGCAAGGTGATGCGTCCAAAGCTGAGCATCTCGTCGGCGCGGGCGCGCACGGCATCGCTCACGCCGTCCGATCCGCCGATTACAAAAGCGATGTCACTGTTGCCTCGCAGCATGAGGTCATCGAGACGGGTCGAGAACTCCTCGCTCGAACGCTCCTTGCCCTCAATGGCCAGCAAAATCACATGCACTCGAGGCGGCAGAGCGGCAAGAATCGCCGCCCCCTCCTTGTCGCGCGCGGCATCCACGCCGCCCGCCTTGGCCGGATCGATATCGGCCACCTCGCGGATATCCACCTTGGCATAGGCACCCAAGCGCTTGGTGTACTCGGCGCAGGCATCCTTCCAAAAACGCTCTTTGAGCTTACCGACGCATACAACGGTGTACTTCACGCGCACCTACTCCTTCGACTCGTTCTGAACTTTGCCGGCGGTCAGCATCTGCTCGAACATCGAGGCCGACTGCGAGAAATCGCTCGGCAGCACGACCGTCGAGGTTTTGCCCGTGCGAGCGAACTCCGTCATCATTTCGGACCACTGCGTAAACATGAACAGCTGGTTAGCCTCGTCGTTACCGACGCCCGTCTCCTGGATAATCTCGAGTGAATCTTTGATGCCCAGCGCGATGGCCTTGCGCTGGTTGGCGATGCCCTCGCCCGCCTTTTCCATTGCCTCGGCCTCGGCGGTCGCCTCGGTAACGCGCTTGATGCGATCGGCCTCGGCGAGCTCCTGCGCAGCGGCGCGCTTTCGCTGGGCGGCGTTGATGTCGTTCATGGAGTTCTCGACCTCGGTCGGCAGCGCGATCTTGGTGATAAGTGTCGACACGAGGGTGAAGCCGTAGGCGGCCATTTGCTCGGACACGGTGGCGTTGACGTCCTTGGCGATATCGTCTTTTTTGGCAAAGACCTCATCGAGCGTGTAGACGGGGATGGAAGAGCGCAGGGCATCGGTGATGAAGTCACGCATTTGGTCGACGGGCTCCTGCAGCATGTAGTAGCTCTTGTAGATGCCCGAATCTGCCGGGCCGGCGCCCATGTCATAGCTCACGTGGTACTGAGCAGAGACCTCAAGGCCGATAGTCACGTTGTCCTGGGTCTTAACGTCGATGCCAAAACCGTTTTTCATGGTGCGCAGACTCACCGTGGCGGCTTTGCGGTCGATCACGGGCACCTTCATGTGGAAGCCCGCGTTGACGATGCGGTTGAACTTGCCCAGGCGCTCGATAATCACAGCATGCTGCTGTTCAACGACATAGCAGGCGTTGGGGAGCAGCAGCAAAATGATGATGGGAAGTAGAAGGCTCGTAAGGGTAGCGATGATACCGGACAACAGCATGGTTTCTCCTCTGAAAGGCACACGTTGGGACTAGGATACCCGCACGAAGCAGCTGTGTGACACCAACAAGAGGCCCCGTGGTCAAAAAAGGCCAAATATGAGTACTGTTACCAGTTTAGTAACAGCGTATTTGGGTCAAAATCGCCTCTTTGAACCCGAGGCCTGGTGGCGCGCGCAGACGTGGTGTAAGAGCGTCCCGAGGTCCGTCGCTGCAAGTCCCGATGTTACTCCTTCTTGAGACCGCGCCTCTCGACTATCTCGTCCACTATCTCCCTGGCGCGCCGCCCGAGCGCGCGGCGCCTCCCCTCTGTCGGGGCCGGCCTGTCCGCGGGCTCGGCGAAGCCCTCGGCGGCCGAGGCCTCGGAGAACACGCGCTGCTGGGACCACTGTCCCTCGGTCTCCATGAGGCTCGCGCACGTCAGGCGCAGCATCGACTCCCTCGAGGGGAAGGACTGCACGACCCTGTAGCGGCGCTTGATCTCGCGGTTGGCGCGCTCCTGGACGTTGTTGGTGCGGAGCTTGGCCCAGTGCGCCCTGGGGAAGGCCGTGAACGCCAGCGCGGAGTCCTCGGCCTGCTCGAAGACCTCGCCGGCCCTGGCGGACACCGACGCCACCCAGGGCGCCGCCTCGGCCCACACGCAGCGCGCGAGGTCGGGGTCGTCCTGGTAGACCGCGGCGTGCACGAGGTCCCTGACGGCCGCCTTGGAGTCCTCGGGCCTGCCCGAGCAGGCGCTCTGGAGGTTGCGCTGCAGGTGCGTCACGCAGCGCTGCCAGGCGCAGCCCTGGAACAGGCGCGAGACGGCGGCCACGAGCCCGGCGTGGCTGTCGGAGACCACGAGGCGAACGCCGGCCAGCCCGCGCTCGCGCAGCCCGCCGAGGAATGCCGCCCAGGAGTCCTCGCTCTCGGTGTCGACCACGTCGCAGCCCAGGAAGTGCTTGCGCCCGTCGGCGCCCAGCCCGATCGCGGTCACGACGCCCTGCGAGACGACCGACGAGCCGACCCTGCAGCTCATGTAGGTGGCGTCGAGCCACAGGTAGCAGCACGGCGTGCCCGACAGGTCGCGGCGGCGGAAC
>CALBOJ010000101.1 GCA_937896835.1 uncultured Collinsella sp. | reverse complement strand
GCCGGCGTGTCGCGCGACCGCATCTGCATCGATCCTGGCCCGGGCTTTGGTAAGTCGGCTAACGAGGACATCGTCATCCAGCGCGAGACTGCCAAGATGGCGTCACTGGGCTATCCGCTCATGTGCGCCGTGTCGCGCAAGCGCTTTGTGGGCGCCGTCTCGGGCGTGACCGAGGCCGCCGAGCGCGATGCCGCTACGTTTGGTGTGTGCCTGGGCGCCATCCAGGCCGGTGCCAACATCGTGCGCGTGCACGACGCCGCGGGTTTTGCGCAGTTCCTGAACGGCTACTGGGCGGTTGCCAAGCCGCAGCCGCGCCGCGCGTTTGTGGCCGTGGGCTCCAACCTGGGGCATCGCTGTGACAACATCCGCGCCGCACGCGACATGATCGCCGAGATTCCACTCACCTGCGTGTCCAACTCCTCCAAGATCTACGAGAGCGAGCCGGCCTACGAGACGCGCCAGGACGCGTTTGCCAACGCCGTCATCGAGATTAAGACCGAGCTGGCGCCGTTGGTGCTGCTCGACGAGCTCATGAAGATCGAGGCCGAGCTGGGTCGCGACCGCTCCAAAAAGGCCAAGGCCAACGGTCCGCGCACCATCGACTTGGACCTGCTGTGGATGGACGGCGAGACCCACGGCGGCAAAAAGCTGCGCCTGCCGCATCCGCTGATCGGCGAGCGCGACTTTGTGCTGGTGCCGCTCGAGGACCTGATGCACGACCCGGCGCGGTTCTTCCGCTATAACGGTGTCGAGGTCAAGGAACCCGAGGATCGCGTGGGCCATATCGTGGGCGAATTGGGGCGTATGTAGATGATCGAGATGAATGCTGTTGTCGCCGGTACCGAGCTCGACGCGGCGCGTGACGCGGGCCGCGAGGGCGTGTCCGCGGGCTGGTGCGCGTGGAGCGTGGGCGATGCTTCGCTGACGTTTTCGCTGGTTGTGCGCCCCGATGTGAACATGCACGCCTTCCACGGCCTGCCGTTTGTGGCCGCGATGGGCATGATGGACGCGCTCGTGGGCACGGCTTCGACGCCGGGGTTGGGCCTTGCCGGTAAAGTGGGTATCCAGTGGCCGAGCGATATCGTGTGCGGTGCGCCTGCGTTTGAGGCGTCGCTCGCGCGTGTTGCCGTGAACGGCGGTGCCGGTGCCGCGGGCATGTTTGCCGCAGTGACGGTTGATATTGAGCGTGCGGCGCTGGGTGAGCTTGGCGTGGATATGGCCGACGTGGTGCTGGTCGAGGCATTGGCCACCGCCGTGCTGACCCGCGTGGACACCTGGGCGGTTGCCGCCAACACACCACAGGGCGCTGCCGGCCCGCTGGCTCCGGTGCTGGGTGAGTACTTCGATATGGTGCCGCTGCTGGGTCGTCAGGTTGCGGCGGTGTCGCCCAACGGTTTGCCGCTTGCGGTCGGTGTATTTGCGGGCCTGGACATCTGGGGCCGCGCGACCATCAAGACCGATGCCGGCGAGCAGGAGTTTCCGCCCGAGGCCGTACGGATTCTCGGACTGTAACGCGAGGCGCCCGCGCTCAAAGATAACGATGACAACGAAGTCCTCTTCGGCCTGTGCCGGGGAGGGTTTCGCCTATCTGGTGAATGGGTTGCCAGCGCCCTATTCCTCAAAACTGAAAAATTTTCGTTTTTGAGGAATAGGCTTGGCGAACGTTTGCGGGGCTGTGACATCGGGCGTGCTCGACTTATGTCCCTGTTTTACCCCCAGCTTCTGCATGCGGCGGTAGATTTCGCAGATGCCCTTAATGGTGAGCTGTCCGTCGACCACGTCGAAGGCATCGGTCGAATCGGCGACGATGCCGGCGAGACCGCCCGTGGCGATAACGGTGGCATCCTCGCGGCCCAGCTCGCGCTTCATGCGCGCGACCAGGCCCTCGGCCATGGCGGCAGCGCCCACCACGGCGCCGACCTTGATGCACTCTTCGGTGTCGCGACCGATGGCGTGCTCGGGCGCCTCGAGCGGCACGCTGGCGAGCTTGGCGGCACGGGCGGCAAGCGCGTCCATGGAGATGCGGATGCCCGGCGCAATCGCCCCGCCAATGTAATAACCGTCCTCATCGATGACGTCGATATTGGTCGCGGTGCCAAAGTCCACCACGATTGCCGGCGCGCCGTAGAAAGTCTCGGCCGCAACGGCGTTGGCGACGCGGTCGGCGCCCACGGCCTGGGGGCGCGCCGCGCGCAGCTTGGTCACGGCGGCCGTCTGCGGCCCGATGACGATGGCGTCTGCGGCAATGCGGTCGGCCACGGCGTGCCACTCGCGCGAGAGCTGCGGCACCACGCCCGCAAAGGCGATCGCGTCAACCGCATCGAGCGAGAGGCCGTACATCTTAAAGAAACCCATCAGGCGCACGTGGATCTCGTCGGCGGTATAGGAGCGGTCGGTGGGCATACGCCACGACTGCACCAGCTCGTCTCCGTCAAACAGGCCCATGGCCGTCTGCGTGTTTCCCATATCGATAGCGAGCAGCATGTCTACTCCCGGTGTCGGCATAAAAGGACGCGCACCATTGTATACGTGCCGTCGACGGCGCTCGGCTGCGATTCGTTTACGGTGATAGGGGTCGAGGGGTTTAAATATGAAGGAATTATGCTCTACGAGATTTTCCTTGCCGTTTACCGAACTCCCACGTAATATTCTTTCTTGCGCACATGAGGCGCCCAGACATTGCGGGGTGGAGCAGTCTGGTAGCTCGCCGGGCTCATAACCCGGAGGTCGTAGGTTCAAATCCTGCCCCCGCGACCAAGAACTTTAGCAGCTCGTCGGCCTAGCCGGCGAGCTTTTTTGTTATTCCGGGACTGTTCTCTCAGCCCAATTCCCAACATCTCAAACAAAATCTCGATCTGTAACATCTAGACCCGATTTGGGCGGCCAGGTGTTACAGATCGAGATATACCGGTGGGTTGGGTCCCGTTTGTCTAAATCTGTAACACGAGGGACGGATTTTGCCGAGTTGTTGTTACAGATTGAGATTTTGTTGTTGCTCTCCTTTATGAGTGAATCTTGACTCTTTTTATTATGTGAGGCGGACGGGCTATCGATAATCACGGGCCGGATGGATTGACTTGTCGATTGATAGACTCCAATTGGAAGGAGCTGCGACGACCCTTAACGATCCTTAACTAGAAACAGTGACGTCTTAAAAACAATAAAGGGGCCGCTATGTAGGGGCCGTCTATACGATGCCTTTGACTTACACTTCTTTATGGAGCCATGTAAGGAGGCGGCAATGCAGCAACCCATTGCGACAAACGATGTGATTCTATTTTCCACTCTCAGGGAGAATCAGTACTTCGATCGAAAGAGCGCCCGCAAGGATGACAAGGAGATTGCGAAGCATATTAGTGCATTCGCCAACTCGGCGGGAGGCAAGCTCGTTATCGGTATCGAGGATAATGGTGAGGTAACGGGCTTCAAGCGTAACGGCGCGCGCGACATTGAGAAATTCGAGCGCGCTGCGCTCACGACTTGCACGCCAACCCCTATTGTCCGCAAAGACCGAATCCCCGTGGTCAATTCTTCGGGCGAGGAGGACTTCGTTCTCGTTTTGGACATCGATGCCTCGACCAACCACTCTGTTGCTCGCGTGAGCGACGGCGAGGTTTTCTTGCGGCAGGACGACAAGAGCGTGAGGCTCAGCCGCGAACAGGTATTTGCCCTCGAGTACGATAAGGGGCAGAGAATCTTCGAGGACGAGCTTGTTGAGGATTCCTCCCTAGATGACGTGGACCATGAAGTGCTTGATCGCTACAAAGGGATTCTTGGAACCGAAGTTTCCGACGAGCAGGTCCTTAGAAGTCGTCGTTTTATGCGTGACGGAAAGCTGACCGTTGCTGGAGCCCTGCTATTCGCGCTGGATCCGTCCGCGATGATGCCACAGGCGCGAGTCCGTGTCCTGCGCTACGACGGCGTCAAAATGGAGACGGGCGAGCGTCTCAACATCACGAAAGAACGAAGCTTCTGTGGGCCGCTGCCTAAGGTGATCCAAGACGCCTACGAACTCATCTCGAGCATGCTCCGCGAATTTCAGTTCCTGGGGCCCGACGGGAAATTCCAGACCGTGCCTGAGTATCCTGAGTTCGCCTGGTTCGAGGGCTTGGTCAACGCGGTGACACATCGCGACTACTCGTTCCGCGGCGACTACATCCGGGTCTCGATGTTCGACGACCGTTTGGAAATCATCAGTCCAGGCGCGCTTCCCAATATCGTGACGCTCGACAACATGAGGACCACTCGTTACTCGCGCAACCCACGCATCGCGCGCACGCTGGTTGAATTTGGTTGGGTTCGGGAGCTAAACGAGGGCGTCAAGCGCATTTATACCGAGATGCAAAACTCTCTGCTCAATGATCCGGTCTACACGGAACCTGATGGGGCAAGGGTTCAGCTAACGCTTGAGAACAATATCGTTGCCAGAACCGTAAGGAGAAGCGAGGCTCTCGAGGACAAGGTATCACCGGAGGTGATCGCCTCATTGGGGGAGTATGAGCTCGCCGCCGTCAGGTTGGCCTTTGCGAACGGAAGGGTGACAGCAAGGGAGCTTGCAGCGCACATCGGGAGAAATCGCCGCACAGCAAGCCGGGTGCTTGGTAAGTTAATTGAGGAAGACGGGCTGCTCGAATGGCACGGCTCATCCCATAACGACCCAAAACAGTTCTACACGATAAGGTAAGGTGGTCGATCTATTTCGCACCTCTGTCGCAGTAATGTCGCACCTCTGTCGCAGTAATGTCGCACTTCTGTCGCAGTGGCTTCGATGACGCGTGGATATAGTCCCTCGGCAAATCTCAAACAAAATCTCAATCTGTAACGGGTAGGGGTCAAAAGCGGGCCTAGATGTTACGGATTGAGATTGTTGAGGATGGGCCGAGGGGAATGTCTTGATCTGTAACACGTGGGGCCGTTTTTGGCCGATAGATGTTACAGAACGAGATTTTTCGGCAGCCGGCCCCCGTTTATCTAATTCTGTAACACGAGGGATGGATTTTGCCGAGTAGCTGTTACAGATTTAGATGTTCTAGCGGGCCGGGTTGGTTTGTCTCGATCTGTAACAGGTGGAGGCCAAAAGTGGGTCTAACTGTTACGGATTGAGACAAACCGACGGGCCGCCCCGCCCCATCCACCTGTCGCTACCTGCTGTCTGCCGATTTCCGTTGCGCCACTGTGCTCCCATGCCATATCCTCTAAACAACTACGCGGCAACATCGCCGCCGCGCCTACAAGAGAGGAATGTCCATGACCGCACCCGCATCCAAACTGCTCCAGCCCATTACGGTTGGCCCCCTTGAGCTTAAAAACCGCATTATGTTCCCGCCGCTGACCACCGGCTACGAGGAGCGCGACGGTTCCATTGGCGAGCGCAGCCTGGCTTTTTACGAGCGCCTGGCCCGTGGCGGCGTGAGCTACATCGTCATCGGCGACGTTGCTCCTGTTATGACCGCAAGCCCCACGCCCAAGTTAGCGACCGACGCCCAGATCCCCACGTTTAAGGCGCTGGCCGACGCCGTTCACAAGCACGGCGCCAAGGTCGCGCTGCAGCTGTTCCACCCCGAGTACGACGTGCCCGGCGTCGGCCGCATGGTCATGGGTTCCATGGCCGCCGCCAAGGCTGCGCAGGAGGCCAAGGCCGCCGGCGACGAGGAGACCTTTGCCGCCAAGATGGCCGAGTCCAACGAGATCCGCAAGCAGGCCTACGCCAAGCTGCACCACGACATGCAGCACTTTGTGAACGAGGCGAGCGTAGAGCAGCTCACCCAGATCAAGGAGGCCATCGCTGCCTCGGCCGCCCGCGCGCAGCAGGCCGGCATCGACGCCATCGAGGTTCACGGCGACCGTCTGGTGGGTTCGCTGTGCTCGGCCATCCTCAACCAGCGCACCGACGAGTACGGTGGCTCGTTCGAGAACCGCGTTCGCTATGCGCTCGAGGTTGTCGCCGCCATTAAGGAAGCCGCGCCGCAGCTGATGGTGGAGTACAAGCTCCCCGTGATCATGGAGAACCCCGACGGCACGCCGCGCGGCAAGGGCGGCCTGCAGCCCGATGAGGCCTGCGAGTTTGCCAAGCTGCTCGAGGGCGCCGGCATCGACATGATCCAGGTTGCACAGGCCAACCATACCGGCAACATGGGCGACACCATTCCGCCCATGGGCGCCATGCCCTACAACTGGACGCTGCCCGTGGCCGAGCGCGTCAAGGCCCTGGTCTCCGTGCCGGTGGCCACTGTCGGCCGTGTTGTTTCGGTCGAGGCCGGCGAGAAGATTCTGGAAGACGGTTCGGCCGATATCATCGCGTACGGCCGCTCGCTCATGTGCGACCCCGACATTGCGCTGAAGGCCGCCACGGGTGAGCCCATTCGCGAGTGCCTCAATTGCAACAAGGGCTGCGTCGACGCGATTCAAAACCGCAAGTACATCTCGTGCGTGCTCAATGCCGAGAACGGCGACGAGGCGACCATCGCCATCAAGCCGGGCGAGGGCGACAAGAAGGTCGCCGTGGTGGGCGGCGGTATTGCCGGCTTGGAGGCCGCGCGCGTGGCGGCCAAGCGCGGCTACGACGTGACCGTCTACGAGGCGAGCGATCATCTGGGCGGCCAGATTGTGCTGGCGGCCGCGCCTCCGCGCAAGGACGAGATCATGCGCTCGGTCGAGTATTACGAGAAGATTCTGCCCGGCCTGGGCGTGAAGGTTGAGCTCAACCATGCCGCTACCACTGAGGACCTCAACGCCGCCGACGCCGCGATTGTGGCCGTGGGCGCGCACGACGTGGTCATCCCCGTTCCGGGTGCCGACTCGGGGAAGGTCGTCTCGAGCTGGGACGTGCTGGCCGGCAAGGTGGAGCTTACGGGACGCGTCGCCGTCATTGGCGGTGGCCTGGTGGGCACCGAGACTGCCGAGTACTTGCTGCAGCACGGCTGCGAGGTGGCGATCGTGGAGATGCTCGACAAGATTGCCGCGGGCGAGTCCGAGACCATTTTGCCGCTGGTCATGAGCGACTTTGCCGAGCACAACGTGGAGCAGCACGCGAAGACCCGCCTGACCGCCATTACCGACGAGGGCGTGGAGGCCATTCGCACCACCGAGGACGGCGCCGAGGAGCCGGTGAAGATCGCCTGCGATTACGTGGTGATGGCCGTGGGCTCCAAGGCCAACGCGTTTGACCTGGACGGCGTGACGGTGCCCGTGACCTGCGTGGGCGACTGCTCGGGCGAGCGCACCGCCGACATTGCGAGCGCCATCCGCACGGCGTATCACGCGGCCAACGAGCTGTAGCTGAACATCGCGGCCAGGCGGGACGGTAGCACGGATCCGTCTCGCCCGGCTGTGTCCCGTCGGGTGTCAACCGGTGCGGGGCCTGCAAGCGCAGCAGGCCCCGCCCTTTTTGTTTTGCTCCGGTGGATGGCAATGCGCGGTAATCATGAGGAGTAAGGACGTCTACTGCCTTGCCGATTACTCAAAATAATTGGGGGAGGGGTTAATAACTATATCCTCTATGCCAAAGGACATAAAGAGATGCCAATTTTGTTGACAAGCGAATGACGATTGGCTGCGAGTCAGCTACCAGCGTAAATAATCGATAAAGAAATGTCGTAAATTGGTGCCAAATGCCCAGATAACACCGCGTCTATTTTAATTAACTGCTTTGAGCAAACAGTAAAATGCTACTATCTAACTTGCACGTAAGAAAGCAGATTAACGGTTAAGGCTAAGAAGTGGCAGGTATGTCGGAAGCAACTAGGACTCGCACGCATGCGCCCGAGGTTAGGCAGCGCGCCGTCGAGGTCCTCCAAGAGGGGGTCGGTCATCGCGCCCTCGCCGCGGAGCTTGGCATTCCCCAGGCCACGGCTCGTCAGTGGGCCCGCGCGTATGCCGTGGGCGGTGCCGACGCCGTTCTCAACGCCGGTTCGCATCATCACACCTATTCGTACGAAGTTAAGCTCGCCGTGGTCAAGGACCGCTTGGAAAACGGCTTAACGGTTCGCGAGGCCATGATCAAGCACAAGATTCCCAGCGAGTCTTCGGTCAAGGCTTGGTGCCGCCAGTATCGCGAGAGCGGTGAGTCCGCGCTGGTTGATAAGCCGCGCGGTCGCAAGCCGCGCGTTAAAAAGGCGGAATAGCAAACGGGATGGTGCGCCCACAGGGGCGCATTTTTCTTGCCGCCCCTCTGCTCCAATGCGGGCGTGCCCTTACCCCGTACGCCTAAAACTCCCCAGTTGACCGAAAACCTGCCGCCGCTACTCCTCAATTGAGCTATAACGTTAAACAATTGCAGCGTTTTTGCATGGGGGAGTGATGGTATGACGCTACTGTATTTCCTTACCCTGTTTCCGCTGGTACCGGCGCTGGGCATGCTGCTCGCGCGCGGTGACCGCGCCCGCGATGCGGTGGGGCTCATAGGCTCCGGCATCATTATGGCGGTGACAGTTGTAGTCGCCGTCATGTTTTTTGGCACGGGTCCGCAGAGCTTTGAGGTTGCCCCCGGCACCTCGCATGTGCTTTCGATCATCAGCTCCGCCATCGATGTCATCCTGTGCGCCGTCATCCTGTACAACGCGTACAAATATAGGAACGCGCTCACCACGGTGCTCGGCATAGTTCAGCTGGTGGGCTCGCTCGCCTTTGCAGCCATGACGCTGCCCGCGGCCGAAGCCGTCACGGTGACGCCGCTCTACCTGGACTACATGAGTGTGATCATGGTCCTCGCCGTCGGTATCGTCGGCAGCCTAATCTGCGTGTATGCCCTGGGCTACATGAAGGACTTCCAGGCTCATGACGAGCACGAGGCCGCGCTGCGCGGGCAGACCGCGCCCGACCGTCGCCCGCAGTTCCTGGCGCTTATGTTCCTGTTCCTCTCGGCCATGTTCGTCATCGTGACGAGCGACAACCTCGAGTGGCTGTTCTGCGGCTGGGAAATCACCACCGTGTGCTCGTTCCTCATGATTGGCTACACGCGCACGCCCGAGGCCATAAAAAACGCTTTCACCCAGATCATCCTCAACATGCTGGGCGGCATCGCGTTTTTGGCCGGACTCATGTACCTGCACGTTGACGGCATGCCGCTGACCATCTCGGGCATGATCGAGCTTTCCAGCGCCGGAACCGCGCAATCCGCGCTGCTGGTGATGCCGGTCCTGTTGCTGTCGCTTGCCGCGCTCACCAAGGCCGCACAGATGCCGTTCCACACTTGGCTATTGGGTGCCATGGTTGCCCCCACGCCCACGAGTGCCCTGCTGCACTCGTCAACCATGGTCAAAGCCGGCGTGTTCCTGATGGTCAAGCTCAGCCCGCTCTATGCCATCTATCCCGTGACCGGCTTTATGGTCACGAGCGTGGGTGCCATCACGTTTTTGCTCGCTGCCCTCATGGCCATCTCGCAGAGCAACGCCAAACGCGTCCTCGCGTACTCCACCATTTCCAACTTGGGCCTCATCAGTGCTTGCTTGGGTGTCGGCGCGCCCGAGGCCGTGTGGGCCGCGATCTTCCTGATCCTGTTCCATACGGTGGCAAAGTCGCTGCTGTTCCTGTGCGTGGGCACGGCCGAGCATCATATCGGCAGCCGCAATATCGAGGACATGGACGGCATGTTCAGCCGCATGCCGCACCTGACGCGCCTGATGATGCTGGGCATTATGGGCATGTTCGTGGCCCCGTTTGGCATGCTCGTGTCCAAGTGGGGCGCCCTGGTGGCGTTTGCCCAGACCGGCAACGTGCTCATGATCATGGTGCTTGCCTTTGGCTCGGCCGCGACGTTCTTCTTCTGGGGCAAGTGGCTTGCCAAGCTTTCGGGCGTCGACCCCACGGCTCAAAACGTTGAGGTCAATGTCCATAAGACCGAATGGATGGCGCTCAACACCATCGCCGCGCTGCTGATTCTGTGCTGCGTGGCGTTTCCGGTTATCTCGAGCGGTCTGGTGTCGCCTTACTTGGCCATGGTGTTTGGTCGCGTGCCGTACGTTATTGGCAAGGATGCCATGTATCTGATGGTGGTTATCGTGGCTTTTATCGCCGTGGTGCTGCTGACTTCATTCCGCGTGAGCAATAAGCCGCACGTCAACGTGTACCTTTCGGGTGTGGGGACCGACAAATATCGCCATTTCCGTGGCTCGATGGGACACGAGGTGAAGGCCGAAAAGCGCAATTGGTACTCGGAGGATGCCCTTGGCGAGAAGCGTATCGGCCCCGCGGGTAGCGTCGTGTGCTGCAGCATTATCTTGTTTGCGCTGCTGTGTTGCGCGTGGATTGGGCCCGAGAGACTTGCCATGAGCGCGCCCTCGGTGTTGCGCGGTAAGTACTTTGAAGGTTCGGGTGTCGTGGGCATCTTTATGGGCACCGTGGCGTTTGCCTTGCTGGCGCCGCTTGTGGGCGGCCTGATCGACGGCCTTGACCGTAAGCTTTCGGCTCGCATGCAGGGCCGCGTGGGCCCGCGCCTGCTGCAGCCCTTCTACGACGTTGCCAAGCTGCTGCGCAAGGCCCCTGCCAGCGTAAACACCATGGACGACACCTATATGGCGTGCGCGCTCATCTTTACCGTGGTGGGCGGCGGCATCTTTGTGTCGGGCTCCAACACGCTGCTGTGCGCCTTTATGGTGACGCTCGCCGCGATCTTTGTGGTGCTGGCGTCCGCCTCGACGCAAAGCCCGTTTGCCCAGGTTGGCGCCGACCGCGAGCTGCTGCAGGTTATGAGTTACGAGCCCGCCGTTCTGCTGATGAGTGTGGGCCTGTACCTTGCCACCGATAGCTTCGATTCCATTGCCGTGACGGGGCAGTCGGCCCCCATCATCGTGTACAGCGCGCCCATTTTCCTCGCACTGCTCGCGGTGCTTACCATCAAGCTGCGCAAGTCGCCGTTTGACCTTTCGTACTCGCATCACGCGCATCAGGAGATCGTCCAGGGCGTCGCCACCGAGATGAGCGGCGGCACGCTGGCCAAGATGACCCTTATGCACTGGTGCGAGACCGT
>CALBOJ010000100.1 GCA_937896835.1 uncultured Collinsella sp. | reverse complement strand
GGGCCGTGTTCCGCTATGCGGTTGTCAATTTGCGAAAGAAATTATGCGTCACCTTTTAAATTTTTGTGATTCATTCTATAGCAGATTCTATGCACATTTGCCACCATAGAGTCGCAGGCGGTAGCGAGGAGTAGGCGAGTTGCGCAACTCAAATAAAAATAGCCGACTGCGCTACACTGCAAATGGGATGGGACATGCTGGCAAGCGCATTGACCTGCGCAAAGACCTATTGGTCGGGGGATAAGTTACCATCGGGCCTCGCTGTACAAAAACTTGCCAAACACGTACCGGCAGACAATTAAAAACTCTAAGTCGCGCTATTCACGGGGCGGCTCATATGGTCCTGCAGCTACGGTGTCCATATGGTCGAGTTGAGGAGCAAGCATGGTAAACGATCTGGGCAATACGGACGACCTCGAGTTGATGCCGACGGGCGGCGGCTATATGGTGCGGCGCGATCGCTTGATGAACGAGCTCATCGTTAAAGGGCGCAAGGCGGGAATTGTTTTGCTCTACGCGCCCGACGGGTTTGGTAAGACGTCGGTGTTGCTGCAATACGTGCAGGAGGTTAAATCGGACCCCACGCGAGGGCCGGTTCGGATTATCGAGGCCGACCGCGCGATTGGACGCGAGCTCTTTATGCAGCTCGAGGTTGTCGCCGATGAGCTTAAGGACAAACCTCATTCGCTCGTTGCGATCGACAACGTGCCCAATCTCGAGCAGCACGAAACCGAGGACCTCATCGATCGAATCCGCAGCTTACGTGCTACGGGGACGGGGGTCTTTATTGCCTGCCGCCCCTCCAACCGATTGCTTATCCACGGGCTGGGCGATTCTGTAAAAGTCAATGCGCAGATGCTCAAGGTGCACGCCTATGAGTATTCGTCATGGGCCACGGCGTTCTCAATCAGCACATCGCTTGATTTCTATCGGCTCACACAGGGTGTACCCGAGCTGGTATCTGCCCTGCAGACGGGAATGTATGGACAGGGCGATGTTGCCGGGTTGCTCGAGAACGAAATCGTCAACGTGTACGGTGCGGCGCTGGCCGATCTCGCATCGCTCGAGAACAACCTGTTGTTTACCGTTGCCTGTTTGATGGTACTGATGGGCGAGGGCCGCATTGCGGAGCTAGAGGCGTGCGGCGTGAGGCTTTCGATGGTCGACCAGTCCATCTTTGTGCGCGATTATCCGATTTTTGGCGTGGATCCGTCTGATCGCACCTTTAGGTGTTTGGGCGCTAAGGACAACGCGCGCCTGAGGCTGCGAAAGCTTGTTGCCGAGATCCGTCCCGAACTAGTATCGCGGGCTGCTCGCATTTTGATAAAGGCGGCCCGATGCGATTTGGCCATGGACCTGGCCGATGCGTTCTTGGACCGCCGTGTGGTGTTGGAGCTTGCCGGGCAGTATGGGGCCGATCTTGCCCTGACCGGGCATGGAGGGGACATTTGCCGTGCAGCATCGGCGATGATCAATGCGGAAAAGCAGGAGCAAGAGCCGACAGCCGCCGAGGCACTCGGCGTGTATCTGGCGGCTGTCAGCGTGTGCAATACAAAGCTGGCAAGGTATATGGCGTCCGTTATCGAACGTGCGGGTGACCAGGCGGCCCGCGAGGTCGACCCCGCTACCTGGAAAATAGCCCAGGCGCTTACTATCGCCTTTTACGGCGACAATGACCTGGGGCTTCCCGCCAACCCTGTTGTGCAAGAACAGACATCCTGCGAGGTGCTCGATATGCTGTCCGCGCATATCGAGGTCAAGCGCCACCTAACCGAGCGAGCGGAAGACGGCAATGTTCTCGCGAAGCTCAAGGCGTGCAAAGCTTATGATTGCGAGCTCGACATCGCGGGGATTCTCATACAGGCCGACCATATGCTGGTGGAGCTGTTCGACGGCTCGTTTGCTAAACCCGACGAGCGCGATGACAAGATGGCGCAGATACTCGAGGCACTCGATATCCGCGGGCTTAAGGCACCATCCATTTGGCTGCGTATGGTGCTCGCGGCGCGGCGCCTGCTCGCGGGCTTGCCCGTGACCGACGATGTGGCGTTTGGCGAGCTCGACCGCTTTGCGGTGCGTGTTCGTGACAATCAAATTCAGCTGTTTGGGTTATTGCTGGAGGGTTGGCAATCGCTGGCGGAGGGGCGGCCGGTCAACGCGAAGTTCCGCGCGGTTCAGGTGCTCAAGCTCGCCGACGAATCGATTGCGTACATGCGCGAAAACGCGTTGCTGCTGGAGCGCGTGGCGTACCTGCGCAATACGTCGCTGGTATCGGTTCGCGAAGAGGCGGAGCTGCTCGACATTAGCAAGACGCAGGTCGGTGGCTCAGAAGCCTGGATCGTGGCGCTGCACCTGGCCGCTGCGGGCCGCGATAGCGATCTTGCCGCCTGGATGTCTATGAATCGCTCGGGGATTTTAGACCCATCGTATCGGCTATTTGCGCGTCTTGCGATGCACTGTCTGGGCGAGCCTGCCGTCAGGATTCGCAAGAAGCTTCCGGTGCGTGAGCTGTCGCGGTATTCACTACGCGATGATTTTGAGGGCGAAAGCGAGCACCTGTTCCAGGCGGGCGAGGTTGAGGCTGTCGATACGATCGGCCATATTGAGATGCGCATGTTTGGCACATTTCGCGCCGAGCGCGACGGCTTTCCCATCACGGATAAGATGTGGCGTCGCAAAAAGGCGGCAACACTTGCCGAGCGGCTCGCGTTGGGCATGGATGCCATGGTCGACCGCGAGACAATCGCCATGGAGTTGTGGCCCCATGCCGAGTTTAGCGCCGCGCGCAACAATCTGTATTCGACGGTATCGCGCTTGCGCTCGGCTTTGGGTCCAACGCCGGATGGCAAGTCGTGCGTGCTCATCCAAAACGAGTGCATTGGACTCAACGGCGACTACGTTAAGACCGATGTTAGGCTCTTTGAACAGCTGAGCCGCGAGATCTTGGGAAATCGCATGGGTGCGAGAGGGCCTCACCTGGTTGAGCTATGTCTTAAGGTTGAGCAGCTTTACACGGGCCCGCTGTATGTTCCCACCGGTTGCAATCCCACGTTCTTTACGCGCATGCGCCACATTATGCAATCCAAGTACATCGACTGCATGATTAGGGGGGCGAATGCCGCTCTCGAGGAGAATGACCTGCAATCGGCAATTTGGCTCGTGGAATCGGGGCTTCGCCAAGAGACTTCGCGCGAGGACATGGTTCGCTGCGCCATGCGCGTTTACGGCGCGGCGGGACGACGCCGCGATGTTGTCGAGTTATACAGCGGCCACATGCACCACCTGCGAGAGCAGGTACAGGGAGTGCCCGAGCCCGAGACAAGGCGTCTGTATGAGCGCTTGGTCGAAGGCAGACTCAAGCGCGTGCTTGTCGAGCGATAAAAAGCGGGCGCCCGAATCACTCGGACGCCCGCAGGCTTGCTCGGTATGACCAGTCGGTTTAGACGAGCTTGATCTTCTCGATATCCTTGCGCGAGGACTCGCGATACAGCGAGAACTTGCGGCCGATAACCTGTACGACGTCGGCGTGGCAGCGCTCGGCGAGCTCCTCGGCGGCCTCACGGGCAGAAAGGCTGGAGCCGTCCAGCACGGAGCACTTAACGAGCTCGTGCTTCTCCAGGTAGGCGACCGTCTGCTCGACGGTGCCCTCGTTGACATCGGACTTACCGATGATGATGGCGGGGTTGAGGTGATGGGCCATGCTGCGAAGCTGCTTGACCTGGGCTCCTGTCAGTGCCATGGGTTCTCGCTTTCTATGTATGGGGCGCCCCGCAATGGGGCCTTAATCTACGTGAGCTGTCCCACGATAGCGCAGGAACGGCGCGGTGTGGAGTGCGTTTGGCCAGTTCAAAAAGAATGCGGATGCCGCGCGGGAAGACGATGCAAGGTTTAGATGGGCTAGGGGCGGAGCGCGGAGACCGGCTCCCATGCAATAAACGCCCAACGGACCTTGCGGATGTGGTCGAGCATGTAGCGTCCTTGCGGTACGCCCTTGGATCCCGGCTCGCCGACATGGGGGTTCTCGATCATGTGGTGGGCGATATAGTCGCGCAGGCGGTCAATCTTATCTTCGTTGCCATGCTCGAGCATGCGAGAAAAGTCCGCCACGCCCGCCTCAAGACTATCGAAGGTGTCGCGCCGAGGCGATTCAAAGTACGTAACCTGCGGCAGAGCACCCATCTGAATGAGAATGTTAAAGGCATACACAAAGCCATTACTGCAGGTAACCGAGGCGCCGATGGCGTTCATCACGTGCAGGTCATAGCGCGGGCTGGAGTTGGTGACCATCGTGACAGCACAACGCCGACGAGCCGTACGGTCAAGCTTGGCAAGTGCGTCTTTTAGGTTGGTCGTGGTGACAGAGCGACTCGCAAAGGCAACATCAACAGCCTTGGCAACCGGTCCAACCAGATTCCAATCGTCATCCCAGGCAAGCTCAAGCGGCGAAATAAGATCCTCGAGCCCGTAATACTCAATGCCGGCATCAAGGGTGCCCAACATGGCAGGAGAGAAGTCGGCAGCAATCACGGGATGCCCAGCCTGAGCAAGCGGAATAGCAATCGACCCAGCCCCACACCCCATATCGAGCACCGACTCACCAGGCTCAAGCGCCAACAGCTTTATAAAATCCCGAGCATACGGGGCAGTCTCCAATGGCCGAAAATGCCGAGCCCGCTTATCCCACTCAAAAGGATCATCAGCCCGTCGCCGATCAGCTTGCAGACGCATCCATTCGCCATTCCAATCAGCAGAAAGCAGCTCGGAACGAATCAAATCATCAGCCACGGGCCATCCCCCTCACAACAAAAAAGCGACTCCTCCCAAAAGAAGAGCCGCAACCAGCATATATCAGAAAGAACCGTTCCAACGCCAAACCGCCCTCACAGCCAAGGCGGGCAGAAGCGAAGCGACTGCCAAACGGGACAGAACCCAACCGAGGTCCCGTTGTGCGGGAGCCCCGCCGCCGGGCGGCAGACATATAAGGTCGATCGCGAGTTCCGCACGAGCCGGAGAGCACTTAATGTGCTCTCCGTGCGAGCAGGACTGTCCGAGCAGGGAACCTTACGTTCCGCGTCGCCGGGCAGACGAACCAGTTAAGACGCGCTGCTACTTGATCTTGGTCGTACCCGGTGCCAGGTTGGGGTCGGTCTCGTTGGCCTCGGTCTGGA
>CALBOJ010000099.1 GCA_937896835.1 uncultured Collinsella sp. | reverse complement strand
ATTATAAACTACTTTATAATTTTTGCTAACCAGTTAATAAATATTACTGGCGCTGCTTGGGCTCGGTTACGATGGCTCGGACGATGCGGGGGCGATCGGTGAGGTCGCGGACGATGCGCACGTCCGAAAGGCCCGCTTGGCGACAGAGCTCGGCCGCGGCGTCGAGGGCGCCCTCGTAGAGCTCGCAAGCAAACAGGCCGCCGGCGCGCAGCATATAGGGTGCCGCGTTGAGCAGACGGCGGAAGATATCGAGACCGTCGGCACCGCCCTCGAGAGCCAAATCGGGCTCAAAGTCCTTGACCTCGTGCGGCAGCGAGCGCATGACGTCGGTCGGGATGTAGGGTGGGTTGGAGACGAGCACGTCGAAGGTGCCCCACTCGTCGTGGGGAATGGAGCTCACCAGGTTGGTGAGGCTGAAGGCAACCTCATCTGCCGTGAGGCCGAGCGCGTCGCGGTTTTTGGTGGCCAGATCGATAGCGCGCGGCTCGATATCGGTTGCGGTGCAGGTGACATGGCCGCGGCGCTCCCAGGCAAGGGAGAGCGAAATGCAGCCCGTGCCGCAGCCGACCTCGAGAACGCGGGCAGTGCGGGGCTCGACCGGAGCGGGCGCGGCGGCATCCTGAGCTGAAGCCGTCTCCTGGTCGGCACCCTCGCTGGCGATGCCGTATTCGTCGAGCTCGGGCTCGGCGGCTTCCGCAGTCTCGGCTTCTGCCGCCTGCGCGGCGGCTTCCTCGGCCTCGCGATCGGCCAGTTCCTCGGCATAGGCACGGCTGCCCAGTACGTCGCCGCCTAGCGCCGCCTCATCGGCAGCCGTCAGGTTAGCGGCACGGCGCTCGGCAGTCGCCCGTTCGTCTGCCAGCGCGGCCTCGGCCTTGCGTGCCTCCTCGACCTCATCGTTCCAAGGCAGCTCAACACGCTGACGGGCAGCGGCCTCGGGGCTCAGTACCTCGGCATCCAGATAATTGAGGACTTCCTCGACGAGCATCTCGGTCTCGGGGCGCGGAATGAGCACACCGGGGGCGCACGCGACGTCGATCATGCGAAACTGCGTGCTGCCCGTGATGTATTGCAGCGGCTCGCCCTTAGCGCGGCGGACAACGGCCGCATGCATGGTCTCGAGCTGGGCCGCGTTAAGCGTCTCGTCCATACGCATATATAGGTCAATGCGCGCCAGGCCCGTGGCGGCGCACAGCAGCCACTCGGCAGAAAGACGGGGGTGCTCCTCGCCGCGCTCGGCCAGGTACTCCTTGGTCCACTCGAGACAACGCTTGATGGTCCAAATCTCGTTTGCCATGGGGCCCTCCCCTCTTAAGCGCCGGACGGCGCGCGAATGTCGGAGCAGATTGTAAGCGAGGCCAGCGCTTGGCAAGGGGCGATTGAAGGCGATTATCGAGAATCAGCCCAGAATTTTGCACCGAGCTCGCTCAAAGTGTTCATTCGCTGACGTCTAAATTTGCATTCGTCAAGCTTTTGGCAAGGTTGCCCCAAAACTGACCAATCTCTAACCAAGAACTTGCCACATCGCTTGACGCACGACCCATCAAAAATCGCTCCGCGACTTCTTGAACGATTTTTTGAGCATTATTTTCGGTAGCGGATAGATATCGTTAATTGCTTTTAGCAGGCAAGCAGCTCAAAGGCCATCAGAACCGATTGAATAACATCTCAAAGCAATGTGCCCAATGACTCCCTACGGATCATTTGACAACCAAGGAAACGCCGATGTTTTGGCAATGCCAGCGAGCGACGTCCAGAGCGAACAAGTTGGCATGAAAAAGGCAAGGCATAGACCTTCTGGTCATGCCTTGCCTTTTGAATGACAAATTGTCGCACTGGGCGGCGCGCAGCGTCGGCCGGTCCGCCGTTCGGTAGAACGGCGGAACCTAAACGGCCTGTGCCAGCTTCTCGGCACGCTCGGCGGCGGCGAGCGCCTCGATGACGGTGCCGAGCTGGTCGCCCAGGAGGACGCCATTGTAGGTGGAGTTGAAACCGATGCGGTGATCGGTCACGCGGTCCTGGGGCTGGTTGTAGGTACGGATCTTCTCGGAACGGTTGCCGTGGCCGATCTGGCTCTGGCGCTCGGCACCAAGCTCTGCCTGCTGCTTCTCGAGCTCCATCTCGTACAGACGGGCGCGCAGCATCTGCATGCAGACCTCGCGATTCTGAATCTGGGAGCGCTGCTCCTGCGACTGCACCACGGTGTTGGTGGGCAGGTGGGTGATGCGCACGGCGGAGTAGGTGGTGTTAACGCACTGACCGCCAGGGCCCGAAGCGCAGTAAGTGTCGATGCGCAGGTCAGACTGGTTGATCTGGACGTCGATCTCCTCGGCCTCGGGAAGCACGGCGACGGTTGCCGTGGAGGTCTGGATACGGCCCTGGGACTCGGTCTTGGGAACGCGCTGGACACGGTGTACGCCGGACTCAAACTTCATGACGGAGTAGACGCGGTCGCCCTCGACCTTGAACTCGATGGACTTAAAGCCGCCGGCCTCGCTGGGGCTGGAATCGAGCACGGTGGTCTTCCAGCCACGCGACTCGCAAAAGCGCTGATACATCTTGTACAGGTCGCCGGCGAAGATGGCCGCCTCGTCGCCACCGGCGGCGGAGCGAATCTCGACGATGGTGTTCTTGTCGTCGTTGGGGTCGCTCGGGATGAGCATGTACTTAATGTCTTCCTCGAGCTGGGGAAGCTTGGCCTCGTTTTCGGAGATGTCCATCTGGAGCATCTCCTTCTCATCGGCATCGGTAGTATCGTGGAGCATTTCCTTGGCAGCCTCGATGTCATCGAGCGCGCCGATGTACTCGCGCGAGGCGGCGATGAGGTCGGACTGGTGCGCGTACTCCTTGTTGAGACGCGTGAACTCCTTGATGTCGGAGGCAACGGCCGGGTCGGAAAGCTTTTTCTCGAGCTCCTCATAGGCCTTGATGATCTTTTCGAGCTTGTCGCGCATGGCGGGACTCCTTTATATGCGTGAAGGTGAAAATCGGCAGAATTGATGGGGCGCATGGCGCCACTGCGGGGGTAAGCCCAGCTAGAGCATGTCGATCTTCAGATACATGCGCATCCCTTCGCGTGTGGGGTACATAGTTGCGATCTAACCCATACATGATAGCGTGCGCAGGCAAACCTGCATATAACCCGCACGGAATGAGTGGACGTAGCCGTTGGGTACGTTCCTTAACGACTAGTCGTTTAAGAGCGTCCCCAACGGCTAACAAAGGGACTGTCGCTTTGTCAGATTCTAGAGCGTGTGGAGTAGGGCGATGAGGAAGCGTACGCCCTGGAGGTAGGCGCGGCGGGTGATGCGCTCGTTGGTGCCGTGGACGCCGCGGTCGCACTCGTCATCGTCGACCACAAACGCCGAAAAACGAATGCATTCGGAGCAAATGTGCTGGTAGTTGGCAGCGTCGGTCGCGCCGATCACGGTCGAGGGAACGATACCGATAGGAGCTCCGCCCGCCGCTGATGATCCGTTTTCCTCCGTCCCCTTTGGATCGCGGAAATAGCGGGCGGCGATGGAGCGAACCGCCTCGAGGCCGGGACCACCGATGCGCGGGGACGGCGAGGGCTCGGAGCTGCCGGGGCCCAGCTCCACTTCGACACGACCGGCAAGGTCCGCCCAGGCAACCGCCTCACGGCAGCGCGCCACAACGTCGGCCACGCCCGTGCCCTCGAGCATGCGGAAGTTGATATTGGCCCACATATCCTGCGGCATCACGTTGGCGCCGGTGCTGCCGCCCTCGATCTGCGTGGGCGCGCAGGTGGTGGTCACGAGCGGATAGAGCTTCTTGCTGGCGAGGCACTCGCGCACGATGGCGTCCTTGTTGGAAGCAATCTCGTCGGCCGTGTAGAACTCCAGCTCGACGAGCTGTGCGGCAAGCAGGTCCGTGACGCGCGTCGGCCACTCGATATCGCAGATTGCGGTGATGGCACGGCTCAACACCTCGAGCGACGTGCCGCCGTAGGGGTTGGAAGAATGCCCACCCGCGCTCTTTGTCTTGAGCACAATGTCGGCATAACCCTTCTCAGCCAGGTCGGCGTGCATGAGCCAACCCTCGCCCGCGTTGTACTCGGCAGCCGAAACAATACGGTAGTCACCCTCGTCGATCAGATATTCAAGTTCAACACCGCGCTCCTCGAGCACGCGGCCGATAGCTCCAGCGCCGTACTGCGTGGTTTCCTCGTCCTGGCCAAAGGCGAGCAACAGCGAACGCTTGTGCTCCCAGCCGTGCGCCAACGCATACTCAACCGCCTCGAGAATGCCTGCGACCTGATCCTTCATGTCGATAGCGCCGCGACCCCAAATGTAGGTGTCGTCCACCTGTCCGCTAAAGGGGGCGTGCGTCCAGTCGGCCTCGGTACCCGGCACCACGGGGACCACGTCCATGTGGCCCATGAGCATGACGGGTTTGAGGGCGGAGTCGGAACCGCCAAGCGTCACCAACAGCGAGTGGTCGATAAGCTCGACCTCGCCCGCCGCAAACACGCGCGGCCAGGCCTGCTGCATATAGGCGCGCAGGTCATCGAAGGGCTGCCAGTCCACCGCCTCGGCATCCATGCTCGAGACGGTCGGAAACGACAGCACGCGGCCCAAACGCTCGCACGCGCCGGCCTCGTCCATATCGGCAAAATCGTCCTCATGCGCAAAGAAGCGCCAAACCTCGGCCATGACATCCTTTCGATTGTGACGACAAAGGCCGCCCCACGGGAGCGGCCCTGCAACGTAGGCGTTTGCGCCGGTTATTTGTCCTCGAGATAGCGAGAGAGGAACTCGCGAGTGCGCTGGTGTTTGGGGTTGCCGAAGAGCTCGGCCGGCGCGGCGTCCTCGAGCACCACGCCCTTGTCCATAAAGACCACGCGGTCGGACACCGTGCGGGCAAAGGCCATCTCGTGCGTGACGACAACCATGGTCATGCCGTCGGCCGCGAGCTTGCGCATGACCTCGAGCACCTCGCCCACGATCTCGGGGTCGAGTGCCGAAGTCGGCTCGTCGAACAGCATGATCTGCGGATTCATGCACAGGGCGCGCGCGATGGCCACGCGCTGCTTTTGGCCGCCGGACAGGCGACCCACGGCGGCGTGCGCGAACTTTTCGAGCCCCACGCTCGTCAGATGCTCCATTGCGACCTTCTCGGCCTCGGCCTTGCTCATCTTTTTGAGCGTGACGGGCGCGAGCGTGCAGTTGTCGAGCACATCCATGTTGTTGAACAGGTTAAAGCCCTGGAACACCATGCCGATGTCCTCACGGAGTTTATTGATATTGCAGCGCTCGGCCGTAAGGTCCTGGCCGTGGAACCAGATGTGGCCCGCGTCCGGGGTCTCGAGCAGGTTGAGGCAGCGCAGGAAGGTCGACTTGCCCGAGCCCGAGGCGCCGATGATGGTAACGACCTCACCGGGATTGACAGCGAGGTCGATGCCCCTGAGCACCTCGAGCGAACCGAAGCTCTTGCGCAGGCCCTCGACGCGGATGAGCGGCTCTTTAGTTTGTGCGGCGGCCACAGCGCCGGTGGTAGTGGTATCTGCCATGATGATTCTCCTCGTCTTGCGCCTAGTTGGAGCTGGGCAGCGTTGCCGGGGCCTCGGCGCCGAGCTTTTTGCCAAAGGCCTCGAGCAGGCGGCTCGCCACGA
>CALBOJ010000098.1 GCA_937896835.1 uncultured Collinsella sp. | reverse complement strand
GATGCCTTCTTTGAGGACACCATGCACGCCGGCCATTACGAGAACCGCCGCGAGAGTGTTGACATCATGATTCGCTCGAGCCGTTCGGTCATCAACGACCTGCTAGCGATGGGCGTGGATTTTGAGCGCAAGGCCGACGGCAGCCTCAACTTTACCCGCGAGGGCGCGCACAGCCGTCCGCGTATTGCCTTCCATGCCGACATTACGGGCAAGGAGATCACGACCAAGCTGCTCCAGGCCGTTCGCAAGCTGGATAACGTGCAGATTTTGGAGTACGTGGCCATGACCGACATCCTGACGGGCGAGCGTGATGGCGCCACGGTGTGCACCGGTGTCGTCGCCGTTTCCGTGGACGAGGACAACTCGGTTCGTCCCGCCGACGAGCTGGCAAATGCCGCCGAGGGCGTGCATGCCGGCGAGCCGTTTAAGATCCATGCCCACCATACGCTGTGGGCGACGGGCGGTATCGGCGGCGTGTACGACCATTCGACCAACTACCCGCAGCTCACCGGTGACGCCTGCTACATCGCGCAGGAGCACGGCATCACGATGGAGCACCTGGACTACGTGCAGATCCACCCCACGGGACTGTTCTCGCCGCAGCCGGGCCGCACCTTCCTGATCAGCGAGAGCTGCCGCGGCGAAGGCGCGATTCTGCTCAATGCCGCCGGCGAGCGCTTTACCGACGAGCTGCAGCCGCGCGATGTTGTCGCCGCCGCTATTCGCGAGCAGATGAAGCAGGACGGCACCGAGCACGAGTGGCTGAGCTTTGCCCCCGTCGAGCGCGACGTGGTGACCGGGCACTTTGCCAACATCCGCGCGCGCTGTCTGGAGGACGGTCGCGACATCTTGGACGAGCTCATTCCCGTTACGCCCACGCAGCACTACTTTATGGGCGGCGTGTGGGTCGACAAGGACGGCCGCACCTCGATGCCCGAGCTCTACGCCGCTGGCGAGACGGCCTGCAACGGTGTTCACGGCAAGAATCGTCTAGCTTCCAACAGCCTGCTCGAGTCCCTAGTTTGGGGCCGCCGCGCTGCTTGGCGTATGCGCACCGGCGAGTCGCTGACCGTGGAGCAGGCCGGTGAGCCCGCGCTTGACGGACGTCACCGCGCCCTGAGCGCCGAGACCCTTGCAATCGATGATTTGGCCCGTGCTGCCGGCACACAGGCCGTGGAGGAGTAGACCATGAATCCCATTACCATGAAGCTCGTCGTCGATGATCTGATTTTGCAGGCTCTGCGCGAGGACATCACGTTTGAGGACGTGAGTACGGCGAGCGTGTGCCCCACGGCGCGCCCCGCTACCGTTGAGCTCATCGCCAAGGCCGATGGCATTATCGCCGGCCTGGACGTATTCGCTCGCACCTTTGAGCTGCTGGATCCGCAGAGCTCCGTGTTGTTCGATGTTTCGGATGGCGACGAGGTGCATGCCGGCGACCACGTGGGCCAGGTGCGCGGCGACGCGCGCGTGCTGCTTTCGGGCGAGCGCGTGGCGCTCAACTACCTGCAGCGCATGAGCGGCATCGCTACCTACACGCACAGCATGGCCGCGGCGCTCGAGGGAACCAAGACCGTGCTCGTCGACACGCGCAAGACCACGCCGGGCATGCGCGTGTTTGAGAAGGCGGCGGTTGAGATTGGCGGCGGCAGCAACCACCGCTACAACCTGTCGACGGCCGTCATGCTCAAGGACAACCACATCGATGCCGCCGGCGGCGTGATGCGTGCGATCGAGATGGCGCGCGCCCATGCATCGTTTACCACGACGGTCGAGATCGAGTGCGAGAACCTGGACATGGTGCGCGAGGCCGTGGAAGCCGGCGCCGACATCATCATGTTCGACAACATGACCCACGACGACATGGCTGCCGCGATTGAGCTTATCGATGGCCGCGCCAAGACCGAGTGCTCGGGCAACGTGGACGCCAGCAACATTCGCGCCCTGGCCGATCTGGGTGTCGACTATATTAGCTCGGGCGCCCTGACGCACTCTGCGCCGATCCTCGACCTCTCGCTTAAGCACCTGCGTCTGCTGGACGGTAAATAATGAACGCCCGCGAGCGTCGCCGTGCCATCATGGGCGTGCTCGAAGGAGCCAAGGAGCCCGTTTCGGGCAGCGCACTTGCCCGCGAGGTTGGCGTGAGCCGTCAGGTCGTGGTTCAGGATATTGCCCTGTTGCGTGCCGATGGGCACGATATCGTGGCGACCAACCGCGGCTACGTGCTGCAGGAAGCCGCGAGTAGCCCCGCCGTGCCCACGCGTCTTGTTAAGGTTCGCCACAGCGTTGAGCAGGCAGGCGATGAGCTCACGAGTATCGTCGACGCCGGCGGCGCCGTGCTCAACGTGATCGTCAATCACCGCGTGTACGGTAAGATCACGGCCGACCTGGACATTCGCAATCGTCGCGATGTTGAGCGCTACCTGCACGATATCGAGAGCGGCAAGAGCTTTCCACTATTAACGGTGACGAGCGGCTATCACTTCCATCGCATTGCGGCAGAGGATGAGCAAACCCTCGACGAGATCGAGGCCATGCTCAAGGAGAAGGGCTACCTTGCCGATTTAATGCCCTACGAGGATGATTTGTCCTAGAACACATGCAAAAGGAGGCCTCCGCGGCGATGCGGAGGCCTCCTTTTTGTTTGTGCACGGTGTACTTTTGAGTGTGCAGGTGGGGGAGTTGTTACTCCTCGACGATCTCGGTGATCGCGCCAGCGGGGCAAGCGTCCTGGCAAGCGCCACAGGCGACGCAGGAGTCCTCGTCGGCGACGGTAGCGACGTCCTGGAGCTCCAGAACGCCAGCGGGGCAGGAGTCGACGCAAACGCCACAAGCGATGCACTCGTCGGCATCAATTACGGGATGAGCCATGGTAGTTTCCTCTCTGTTGACCGACGCTACAGGCGATGCGCGCCGGTTTGATTCGGGCAAAAACATACCACGGGAGCGACCGTTTGCAATACCCTCTG
>CALBOJ010000097.1 GCA_937896835.1 uncultured Collinsella sp. | reverse complement strand
AGACCGGAGGGGCGCCGGGGGCGGGAATCTGGGCGTACACATTTCCTACACATATAAGGACTCTCGGCTGGCTGGGTAAATATAAGAGGGGACCTCGTTTCCGAGATCCCCTCTTTCGCCTATCTACAGTAATAGACTCTTAAATACCTTATGCCAGCAGCTTGCGACCGGACTCTTCAATCGCGTCAAGTGCTGCATCAGCTTCGGCGGCATCCGCGCCCTTGGCAAAGATATACAGCTTGATCTTGGGCTCGGTGCCGGAAGGACGGACGATACCCTTGTTGCCACCCTCGAGATCGAACTCAATGACATTAGCCTTCGGCAGGCCGTTCACGCAGGTGTTGTAGTCCACGACGGCCTCAATCTTGGAACCGGCGAGCTCCGCGGGCGGGTTCTCGCGCAGACCAGCCATGATGCCGGCCATCTTTGCCGCACCCTCAGCGCCCGGATAGCTCAGCGAAATCGTCTTGTTGTGATAGTAGCCATACTTCTCGTACAGCTCGTGCATCGCGTCGGCGAGGTTCTTACCCTGCAGCTTGTAATACTGAGCCATCTGGCAAATCAGCAGCGAAGTGCTCACGGCGTCCTTGTCGCGCACGTGGTCACCGGCCAGATAGCCGTAGCTCTCCTCAAAACCGAAGATAAAGCGATCGACCTCGCCAGCATCGGAAAGAGAAGTAATGATGTCGCCGATGTACTTGAAGCCCGTCAGGCAGCGGCGCTGCTCAAAACCGTACTCGTCGGCCAGAGCGTCAACCATGGCGGAAGAAACGATAGTAGTAACGGCGACCTTCTTAGTGAGGTCCTCACCGCGGGCAGCACGGGTCTTGCAGATATAGTCGAGCAGCAGAACGCCCATCTCATTGCCGGTCAGCAGCAGATAGTCATCGCCATTCTTAACGGCAACGCCAACACGGTCGGCGTCGGGATCGGTTGCAAGCAGCAAATCAGGGTGAACCTGCTCGCAGAGATCGATGCCCTTCTGCATGGCCTGACGGATCTCGGGGTTAGGATACGGGCAGGTCGGGAAATCGCCGTTAGGCTCCTTCTGCTCGGGAACAACCGCGACATCGGTGATGCCAGCGCGCTCGAGCACCGTCGTGACGGGAATGAGGCCAGTGCCGTTGAGCGGAGTGTAGACGAGCTTAAGCGGAGCGCCAGCGATCTCCTCGGCAGAAAGGTTAGTCACGCCGCGGGCGAGAACGGCGTCGTAATAACGCTCGAGGCACGAGTCATCGATCCATTTGACCAGACCCTGCTCAAGAGCCTCATCGAAGTCCATGGACTTCACGCCGGTAAACGTATCGGTCTCGGCGATAGCCCTAGAAATTGCATCGGCAGCCTCGCTGGTGATCTGGCAGCCGTCGGGGCCATAGGCCTTATAGCCATTATACGGCGCCGGGTTATGGCTAGCGGTCATGCAAATGCCACCGGAGCACTTAAGGTCGCGGACGGCCCAGGAGAGCGTCGGCACAGGAGAAATCTTGGGATACACGAGGGCAGTCACGCCGTTTGCTGCAAGAATGGCAGCCGTCGTCTTAACGAACAGCTCACCTTTATTGCGGCTATCGCGAGCGATGGCGACCGTCGGATGCTCGAAGGTCGCATTGAGGTAGTCAGCGAATCCCTGGGTCGCACGACCGACCGTATAGATATTCATACGGTTAGTGCCCGCACCGATAGTGCCGCGAAGGCCGGCAGTACCGAAGGCGAGATCCTGGAAGAAAGCGTCGGTGATGGCGTCCTCATCACTCTGCTCCTTCATCGTGTTAAGCTCAGCGAGGAGCTCCTCGTCCTTGACATTGGCAATCCAAGTATCAAGCAGCTCATGAACATCTGCCATATGAGTCCTTCCGTCACAATCAATAAAACGACCCGTGTAAAACAGGACAAGCGCAGCAGTGCGCTAAAGCAAATATTAGTCCATTGAGAACAAAGAACCGACCACAGAACGGTGAACGTTTATATTCACCGGTGGATGATTGAAGTGATTTAATTGCTTAGTGAATGCCGCCTTTAATCAAAACCACCCCTAAAAGGGGTGGTTTGCTCTTAGGGTATAACCCTTGGATTTCCGGCACGCGTCTAAAGGCGCCGGCCCTCACGGGGTTCGGGCCGCACTGCAGGTTGACCCGTGACGGGCCGGTCAAACCGGCGCTATTTGCGCCCCGGCCCCCTATCGAAGGGGTCCTCGTACTCCTTGACGCTCAGCCGGTCGAGCGCGATGTCGGCCTTCTCCTGCTCCCGGATGTACTTCGCGATCGTCGCCTCGTTCAGGCCGACGGTGGAAACGTAGTAGCCCTCGGCCCAGAACTTCCTGTTGCCGAACTTGTACTTCATGTTCGCGTGCCTGTCGAATACCATCAGCGAGCTTTTCCCCTTCAGATAGCCCATCACGCTGGACACGCTGTACTTCGGCGGTATCGCCAGCAGCATGTGGACGTGGTCGGGCATCAGGTGCCCCTCGATGATCTCTATCCCCTTGTACTGGCAGAGCTTCCTGAAGATCTCCCCAAGGTCGGACCTTATTTGGTTGTAGATGACTTTGCGCCTATACTTCGGCGTGAACACGACGTGGTACTTGCACATCCACTTCGTGTGCGACAGGCTGTAGGCCTTCTGGGCCATACGCCACCACCGCCCTCTCGACTCGGATTCCTTGCGGCCTGAACAATCGCAAGTGTCCGGCGAGGGGGCGGCTTTGTAAAGCCGGTTGTCCCCACCCGCATAGCGGGTGGTTTCTGATGCGGCGCGCTGCGCGCCCCGCACAGGCTAAAGCCTTTAACGAAAAAAAGGGGGAGGCCGCGAGGCCTCCCCCTTCTTCAAGTCATCCGACGGC
>CALBOJ010000096.1 GCA_937896835.1 uncultured Collinsella sp. | reverse complement strand
CTATGTGCGGCGTAGGCCGCTTATTAGCCCGTCCAAGAATTGGGGCGCAGTTCAATACGAGCTCGGGGCTCTTTTCGTTTGGATTGCAGGCGTATTGACAGACGAAAACAGTCTGTGTCCGGTATTGAGCCATACGAAAGCGAAATTATGCGTCTTAATTCCGTACGCAAATAAAGACGAAAACCGTTTGCGTCTTTGATAAATCAGTACGCAAACGGTTTTCGTCTTATAATACGGTTATGAATGGTACGAAACGAGAGGGTTGTGCATATGGTTGTTAGAGAGAACCCTACAGTCGAATACAAGGAAAGCGTTACGCCGACGTTTCTTAAAACGGTGAGCGCCTATGCAAACTACGGGACGGGCAAGATTGAGTTTGGCGTTGATGACGAGGGCGTGGCTGTCGGCCTTGCAGATCCGGTCGCAGAGTGTCTCCGCATCGAGAACATGATTAATGACAGCTTGGATCCCGCTCCCCGTTACACGCTCGAGCGCGATGAGAAACACGGGACCGTAATCCTTACGGTTTATGAGGGCCAGGACAAACCCTATCGAAGCAAGGGAAAGGCCTACAGGCGAAACGATTCGGCAACGGTGGAGGTCGACCGGTTTGAGTATGGCAGGCTGACGCTCGAAGGCAGCAACGTAACGTTCGACGCGCTCACGTCGGCTCGCCAGGACTTGAGTTTTCACACGCTCGAGCATAAGTGTGTTGAACATCTCGGCATTTCCGAGCTAACGCCGGATATTATGCGCACGCTTCGCTTGCTCGGCAAAGATGGCTATACCAACGCTGCGGCGATTTTGGCGGATAAGAATGATTCTCCGGGCATCGACTGCGTCCGTTTTGGCGATACCGAGGATGTGATCTTGGACCGTGAGACGACGACAAATGTATCCGCAATTGAGCAGGTGGACAGGGCGGTGGCTATGTTTGCACGCTACTACCGTTTTGAGCGTATCGAAGGGATGGAGCGCGTCCAAACCGATCGAATTTCTCTTGAGGCATTCCGCGAAGCTGTTGCAAACGCTTTGGTGCATCGGACGTGGGACGTTCGAGCGAATGTTCAAATTGCCTTGTACGACGATCGTGTTGTTGTGACTTCGCCCGGATCACTGCCCGCCGGTTTGACGACGGAACAATACCTGTATGGGCAGATATCCGTGCTCAGAAACCCAATTGTCGCCGAGGTCTTTTTAAAGCTGGATTACATCGAGAAATTTGGCACGGGAATCGCGCGCATTAGACGTGCCTATCGCGATTCGATCAATCAACCAATTTTTGATGTTCGCGGCGGCATGGTGGCCGTCACATTGCCCGCTACCGATGCCTTTGAAGGGTCCGAGGAAGAGATCCAGGTTCTCAATGCCTTGTCGGGCGGGCGAATTATGTCGCGAAGCGAGATTGAAAAACAGACGGGGCTGAGCCGCATGCGGACGTTGGCGGCACTCGAATCTCTGCTTGAACGGAATGCAATCGTAAGGCAGGGAACCGGGCGGGCCACGAAATACGAGCGCTCATAGTCCAAAAGAGCCATGGTACAAGACGGACCCCAAGCCAGCGTTGGCTTGGGGTCCGTTATATCCCGGATGGTAACGGGCCGATTATTGTCAAGTTATAGCAAAGTATAGCGACGTACAGCAAAGTATAGTGAAATATAGCAAGCCGTATAGCGCGCCTTGACTATCAACCCTTGATTATCACCGTCCGTATTTCACAGCAACTTATAACAGGCTCGGGGTGCCAATTTGGGGTGCGGTAGTACTGCGTCACGAAAAGGGCCTATCTACTACGTTTAAGCCGCAGGGGTCAACCATAGTCGGCTTTTTCGAAAATCGACAAGCTGTCTACCTGCGGTTTTGTTTTCACGGTTTTCGGTATGGCCGAGGCTATCCGTGTTAACGTAGTAGATGGGCCACTTTTGTGGCAAGGGGGCCGATCTGCGGGCCAGGGTAGCTAAAAGAGCCCCGTCCCAAAATGAACTGCCTCCCATTTCTTGGACACAAGAAATGGGAGGCTTTTTTATGGCTGGA
>CALBOJ010000095.1 GCA_937896835.1 uncultured Collinsella sp. | reverse complement strand
ACTTACCAAAGCCCGGGCCAGGATCGATGCAGATGCGGTCGCGCGACACGCCGGCGTGGATGAGCGCGCGGGCCTGATCGGACAGAAAGCCCATGACGCGGCGCATGATGGGCGCAGAATCGGGCAGGGTAAAGCGGCGGAGCTGCGAGGTGGGCACATAGGCTTCCTCACGGCGGGCACTGCGGCGCATCATGGCGGCCAGGTGATCGCTGGGCTCCGGTGCGGCTTCGGTAGCTGCGGGCACGGTCTCGGGCGCAGCGGCGGCAGGGGCAGTCTGCTCGGCAGCCGGCGTCTCTGGCTCGGACTCGGGCGCGGGCTCCGATTCGCCAAACGGCAGCGAGGGCTGCACCACGCCACCCGGGAGCTTTGCCTCGGGCTTAGGGTCGCCCAACAACTTGCCGCGACGGCGACGAGCGAGCTTCTCAGCCTCGCGCGCAGCCTCGGCGGCCGCCTCGCGCGCCTTCTCGGCAACAAACGCCGCGGCCGAAGTATCGAGCTGCACCGTCGCGTGCGTACGAGCGGGCGCGGCGACCTCGCCGGCGTGCATTACGATGACGCCGCAGGTGCTCGTCTTAACGAACTCGACCATCTTGGGGTCGGTGAAGCCCGTCACATCGTTGACAATCGAAGCACCGCAGCGCACCGCCGCCTTGGCAACCGCCACATGACGCGTATCGATCGAGACGATAGCGCCCTCTTTGGCGAGCGCGCGCACGACGGGCAGCACGCGACGCGCCTCCTCGTCGGGGTTGACCGGGGTAAAGCCGGGGCGCGTGGACTCGCCGCCCACGTCGATGATGTCGGCGCCGGCATCGAGCATCGCCAGGCCGTACTCGATGGCGGCATCCGGGTCGAAGTGCTCCCCGCCATCGCTAAACGAATCGGGCGTCACGTTGAGGACGCCCATGATGCGCGGACGGTCAAAGCTGAGCTCATACTTTCCGCACCGCCATGTCTTGCTGTCGTTCGCCATGAACATCCTCCTAAAATGCCCACGCCGCCGAGCTTGGGGAGCTGGCGGCGGGGTCGCTTTGCACTCAGTCTTTCTATTGTATCCGCGCACACGGGCTAGAACGCAAACGCGGCCGCGATGTCGCAAGAAATCAGCAGGTCGGCATTTGCATCCTGATCGGTGGGAGCAAGGTTGCATATGGCCAGCGTATCGCCGGTAAAGTAGCGTGTAAGGCCCGCCGCCGGATACACCACGAGCGAGGTCCCGCCTACAATGAGGGCATCGGCCGCGGCGATGGCGGCAACGGCACCGGTCAACACATGCTCGTCGAGCGGCTCTTCGTAGAGCACTACATCGGGCTTGATGCGGCCGCCGCACGCGGGGCACGCAGGCACGCCCGCGGCGTCCTCGTGCTCGCGCGAGCAAATCCGCTCGGCGCTATAGACCGCGCCGCACGACTGGCAAATGTTGCGATGGACCGATCCGTGCAGCTCGAACACGCGCTGTGAGCCGGCCATCTGATGCAGGCCGTCGATATTTTGCGTCACCACGGCATTTAGCTTGCCAGCGCGCTCCAGCTCGGCCAGCTTGGTGTGGCAGCGGTTGGGCTTGGCGCCAAGCGCGATCATCTTGGTGCGGTAGAAGTCAAAGAACTCGGCCGGATGTGCCTCGTAAAAGCTGTGCGAGAGCATAGTCTCGGGCGGATAGGCAAACTGCTGATGATACAGGCCGTCCACGCTGCGGAAATCGGGAATGCCACTTGCCGTGGAAACACCCGCGCCGCCAAAGAAGACCACGCGCTTGTGGGTGTCAAACAGATCCGCCAGCGCGGCGGAGGCCTGCTTGGGATCTGTTATCGCTTGCGTCATGTTTGTCCTCCGTCCATGTTGGTCGGGGCGGCCGCGATTGCGCCGTCGTCCGCGGGGCCCGCCCCGCCCCTGTTGCGCTAATCTTAAGCCTGCCAACCCCGTCGAAAGGACACCATGCCTCAGACTTACACTTTCGCCTCGTGGAACGTCAACGGCCTGCGCGCCGTGCTCAAAAAGGACCCGAGCTTTATCCAGATCGCGCAAGAACTCGACGTCGATATCCTGGCGCTGCAAGAGACCAAGCTGCAAGAAGGCCAGGTCGATATTGACCTGCCCGGCTATCACCAAACCTGGAGCTACGCCGAGCGTAAAGGCTATTCGGGCACTGCGGTCTTTAGCCGCCAGAAACCGCTGCGCGTGCTGCACGCCGACGCACTGCTACCCTACGCCGGCGAGAACGAGGCGGCCGAGCTCGTCGCCCAAGCCGCAACCGAGGGCCGCGTCTGCGCGCTCGAGTTCGACAAGTTTTGGCTTGTGGATGTCTACACGCCTAACGCCCAAAATGAGCTCGCGCGCATCGATGTACGCATGGCTTGGGACGATGCCTATCGCGACTTTTTGAGCGCGCTTGAACGCGAGACCGGTAAGCCCGTCGTAACCTGCGGCGACTTTAACGTGGCGCACGAGGAGATCGACCTTAAGAACCCCAAACCCAACCGCGGCAACGCCGGCTTTTCGGACGGAGAGCGCGGCAAGTTTACCGAGCTGCTCAACGCCGGGTTTACCGATACCTGGCGCACGGCAAACCCCGACGTCGAGGGCGTCTACAGCTGGTGGAGCTATCGCTTTAATGCCCGCAAGAACAACGCCGGCTGGCGCATCGACTACTTCCTGGTAAGCGACACAATCGCCGACAACGTACGCGACACCGGCATCCGCGGCGACATCTATGGCAGCGACCACTGCCCCGTCACCCTCACGCTAGAGCTCTAGCCCCAACTGATCTCCTGGGGACGGAGGAAAAGGAATCATTTTCACTTCGCGAGATCATCCACGCAGCTCGCTTGCCACGAAACTGGCCCATCTACTACGTTTAAGCCACTGCCCTCAACCACAGCGAACAACGCAAAAAGAAAACCGCAGGTAGAAAGCCTGCGGTTTTTCATAAAACGCGGTCATGGTCGGGAGTATCAAGCTAAACGTAGTAGATGGGCCAGTTTCGTGGCAAGCGCCGTCAACTGATTCCCTGGGGACATCTGGGGACGGAAGAAAATGGATCAATTTGGCTCTCTGAGGGCCACGATGCCCGTCATATCAGCCGGCCATTCCAAAACTTTGCCGGTTTACGGGGCTGAATCGCGAACCCCTAACCATACGCAATTCCGAAATAATAAAACCGCAGGTAAACGGCTTGCTCTATTTCAAAAATAGCCGGCATGGTCTGCTTGTGCCAATCTGGCCCCGTAAACCGACATAGTTTTAAAATGGCACTTCGGCAGTATTGATTCCCGCCCCGGCGCAACCAGCCCTACAGTCCGTACTTCACGACGACACGGTTAATGCGACGGCACCAAGGCTTGTACAAGGCGGCCAAAAACACGCAGGTCGCAAGGCCGTGCGTGATATCGAACGGTACGGCGGTGGCAAGACGCGCCATGGCACCCGCCCACGTGAGCGGTTGAACAAAACCGATGATGTCATACGCGTTGATCACAACGCCGTAGAGCAAGCCCGAGGCAAAGCCGTACGCCATCAGCGCCGGCATGCGCACGGTTCCATCCGCACGGTCGAACGCGCCGGCATGTGCCAGCGCACCGCCAACGTATCCCACGAGCCCCCAAGCATACATCTGCCACGGCGTCCACATGCCCTGTCCAAAAAAGAAATTGCTGGTCAGCGCCGCCAGCGCGCCAACCATAAAACCATTGCGGCGGCCAAGCGTCGCCCCCGCGATAATGGCGATGGCACTCACGGGTTTAAAGTCGGGAATGGGGCCAAACAAGATGCGCCCCGCCGCGGCCAACGCCGCCAGAACCAGCGTTGGCATAATCTGGCGCAGGCCCGGTCGCGACGCCTCGTAGCCTGCAAAGAACAGCGCAAGCACCAGCGCCACCACGACAAGCATGGCGAGCGCCGCCTGCTCAACGCCCGCCAGCAGCGCCGCAGCCATCACGGCTGGCACCGCCAGCAGCAGTGGTATCTCCAGTTTTGCGAGTAGGCGCACGATGCGATAATCCGCCATCCCATCACGCCCTATAAAACACGTTGTCGGCAAAGAAGTCGGTCGGCGGCTCCATGCAGGCGATCTCGCCGCCAAACATCATGGCAATGTCATCGGCAACCTGCTCGGCAAAATCCAGATCGTGCGTGGCCATAATGACGGTGCCGCCAGCCTTCGCATGGTCACGCAGGGCGCGGGCGATAATGCAGCGACTTGCCAGGTCAAGGCCCTTGGTGGGCTCATCAAGCAACAGCAGCTCGGGGCCGATCAGCAGCAGCTTTGCCAACGCAAGCAGCTGGCGCTGTCCGCCCGAAAGATCGTATGGGTGGCGCGTCTCCAGGCCGTCCAATCCCAGTTGCGCCGCACGCTCCCGCGCCAAGTTCTCGTCATATCCGCAGGTCGAGGCCCATTCCATCAGCTCGTCGCGCACCGTCTCGGCAACCAGCAGGGCCTTGGGGTTCTGCGGCAGCAGCGCAGCCGAGGCCGCCCCGCGCACCATACGACCACGCTGCAGCTTGGCAGTCTTGGCCAGCACCGAAAGCATCGTCGACTTGCCGCAGCCGTTTCCGCCCACGACTGCATGCACCGCGCCAGCCGAAAACGACGCATCGAGCCCGCGCAGCACCCAACCGCACGCGCGATCGTAGCGAAACCAGCCTTCCGACAGGGTGGTAGCCGACCCAGCGTGCATTTTTTGGAGTATTCTGCCTCCATCCGTGCGCGAGAAGGCTTCCGAGCCGTTCTCGAGCGACGTTTGCGCCACAAATTCGGATGATTTGTCCAATTCCGAGCTTTTTTTCGCGCTCGATACGTCCCAGGGCGGCTCCAGAGAGCCCAAATTGTCCTCACGCCTGCTGAATACTCCGTTTTTTGCACATCGGACGGCACCCCACCCCAACATGTCGTCGGAAAACAGCGATTCTCGGCGTCCCAAAGAAGCCATATCCGCCACCTCGCGCACGCGACCGTCCTCAATCCGGTACGCACACGTCGCATACTCGAGCATTGGGCGCGGTTGATGCGTAGCCACAACAACCGTGCAGCCCAACTCACGGTTCACGCGAAACAGCGCGTGCAGAAAATTCTTCTCGGCAACAGGATCCAACTGGGATGTGGGCTCGTCGAGCAGCAGCACACGCGGGCGCAACGCCAGCACGGCCGCCAGCGACAGCAGCTGCTTGCGTCCGCCCGAAAGCGTATCGGTATCGCGGTGGAGCCAATCCTCCAACCCAAAGAAATAGCTGGTCTCGGCTACGCGGCGGCGCATCTCGTCGCGCGACATACCCAAATTTTCCAGGCCAAAGGCCATCTCGTGCCACACGGTCTCGCACACAATCTGGTTCTCGGGATCCTGGAACACATAGCCCACGCGCTCCGCAGACGCGCGCACATCCATGTCGGCAACGCCCTCGCCCAGCACGCGCAGGTCGCCGGTACACTCACCCGTCGGCGCAATCTCGGGCTTAAGCAGCGAGAGCAGCGTCGACTTACCCGACCCAGTACCACCTACCAGCAGTGCAAACGCACCTTGGGGAACAGACCAGTCGAGCCCCTCAAGCACCGCAGCATCAGCATCGGGGTAGGCAAAGCTCAGACTCCGCACCTCAATCGCCGGCGCATCCAAGCCGCACGCCGCGCCCGACACCGGGTCCCTATCCAACCGAGCCATCAGCCGAACCTCTTCTCATCGATCGCGTGCAGCACGCAGGGCAGCGCCATCCAGGCCGCGTATACAACATAGCCCAGCCACGGCGCCGGCGCCGAAAGCTGCGGGTAAAACGAATACTGCGCCGTCGCGGTCCACGCCACCGCCGCCGTGGCCACGCCAAACATCGCAAGTCCAACCAGCGCGGCAGCGTCGCCGCGCCCCAGCCGATACCGCGCATACGTCGTACGGCGCGACGCAGCACCCCACCCGCGCGAACGTATGGCATCCGCGCGCTCAAGCGAATCTTCCATGCCCCAGCCCATCAGCACGCTCGATGCCCGCAGGCGCGAACGCACGGGGTCAGCCGGTGCGCGCCCCGGTACATCAATCGCATCCTGCACCGCCAGTACCATACGACCGCGGCGCAAAAACTGCGGGATAAGCCGCATGCACATCGAGATCATGAGCGCGAGCACCGGCGCGGCGTTGCCCAGCAACGCGAGCACCTTGTCGTATTCGAGCATCGACGCCGCAGCCTCAAACCACAGCACGCTCGCCACAAACAGCCCGCCCATACACAGGCCGTATACCATGCTCTCCAAATACACTGCGCGCATGCCGATGCGGAACAACTCCGTCGAGCCCGAGGCGCTAAACAGCGGGTTGACCAGCGCAATGATCAAAATCACCGGCAGCTGCCAGCGAAGCGCGTTCAGTGTGCGAGCAGCCCCGCGGGTCGCAAAGCCGTATGCCAGCCCGCCTGCGAGCGACAGCGCGATCAGCACCGGTTGCATCGAGAACATGGTGAGTCCCAGCGTTAGCGCCATGTAGAGCGCAGGCACCGCCGGGTGCGACATCGAGAATGCCGCGACGGGCTCGATGGCCGACCTCTCTCGCATATTGTCCACGGGCACCCGCCCTCTCACCCAAATACCAATGCCGCAGCGCCGCAAACACCGCACAAGCAGCGCAACCGCCGCGCCGGAACCACAAACCCAGCCGCCGCGGCCCAAACGTTACGCGCTCGTCATATGCCTGCGGTATCATATTGCGCCGTGTATCGTTTCCAAACACACGTCTCTATAACGTAACAGGAGATCACATGGACGCAACCGCAATTATCCTCGCTGCCGGCGAGGGCACCCGCATGAAGTCGAACCACTGCAAGGTTTCGCACAAGATCCTGGGTAAGCCCATGGTCCAGTGGATCGTCGACGCCACCATCAAGGCCGGCTGCAGCCGCGTCGTGGTCGTCATCGGCAGCCACGCCGACGAGATGCGCGCCCTCATCGACGGCGCCTACGCCAACAGCGCCACCAAAGTCGAGTGCGTCGAGCAGACCGAGCGCCTGGGCACCGGCCACGCCGTAAAGGTCGCGCTCGAGGCCTGCGGCATCACGCAAGGCCCCGTCGTCGTGCTCAACGGTGACCTGCCGCTCATCACTGCCGACACCGTCGCCAAGTTCGCGCAGACCGTCGCTACCGGCGAGCTCGCCTGCACCGTCATGACCATGACCCCGCCCGATCCCTTTGGCTACGGCCGCATCAAGCTGGGTGCCGACGGTCAGATCGAGCGCATCATCGAGCAGAAGGACTGCACGCCCGAGCAGGCCGCCACGCTGCTCGAGTGCAACGCCGGCTGCTACGCCTTCGACGGCGCACAGCTCGCTGCCCACATTGACGAGATCAGCAACGACAACGCGCAGTCCGAGTACTACCTGCCCGACATGCTCGAAATCCTCAAGGGTCACGGCCAGGCAGTCTCCATCTTCCACTGCGACGACTACCGCGACGGCCTGGGCGTCAACAGCCGCATCCAGCTCGCGCAGCTTACCGCCATCGCACGCGACCGCATCAACGAGCACTGGATGGCCGAGGGCGTTACCTTCATCGACCCCACGCAGGCCTGGATCGGCCCCGACGCCACCATCGGCCGCGACACCGTCGTGTGGCCGCAGACGCACCTGATCGGCCACGTCACCGTGGGCGAGGAGTGCCAGCTCGGTCCCAACAGCCGCCTCACCGACACCACCGTCGGCAGCGGCTGCGTCATCGACGAGACCATCGCCATCGAGGCCGTCATCGAGAACGGCGTCGATTGCGGCCCGCGCGCCTACCTGCGCCCGGGCACCCACATGCTCGACGGATCCAAGGCCGGCACGCACGTGGAGATCAAGAAGTCCACGATCGGCGAGGGCTCCAAGGTGCCGCACCTGTCCTACATCGGCGATACCACCATGGGCTCCGGCGTCAACGTGGGCGCGGGCTCCATCACCTGCAACTACGACGGCGTGCACAAGCACAAGACCGTCATCGGCAAGGATGCCTTCATCGGTTCCGACACCATGATGGTCGCACCCGCTCAGATCGGCGACGGCGCGCTCGTGGCCGCCGGCTCCGTCATCACCGAGCCGGTCCCGGCCGACGCACTCGGTCTGGGCCGCGCCCGTCAGGTAAATATTGAGGGCTGGGCCGCCGATTATCGCCGCCGTCTGCACGAGGACGACGAGGTATAACGTTTTACCAAGCATCTAAGGAGCTGTTCCCATGGGGACGGCTCCTTTTTCTATCGTGACCTGCGCGACAGGATGAGTGGTCGGTTCGTGTCCGTTGACGGTAAAGACGTTATCAAGACCCGATTAACCCCGCCGCACGGTTACAATGCAACAAGGCATCTATATGGCATTCGATATAAAGGAGAAGGGTAATGCCGATTAATGATCCCGAGAAGTCGGAGAATATGCGCAAGTCCATCCGCGTGTATTCCGGTTCCTCCAACCGTCCCCTCGCTCAGAAGATCGCTGAGTACCTTGGGGTCGAGCTTTCGGGCCTTACGCTAAAGCAGTTCGCCAACGGTGAGATTTACGCCCGCTACGACGAGACCGTCCGCGGCGCCGACGTCTTCCTGATTCAGTCCGTGGCCGGCGGCAACGTCAACGACATGCTCATGGAGCTGCTCATCGCCACCGACGCTGCCAAGCGCGCATCCGCCCGCTCCATCACCGCCGTTATCACCCACTACGGCTATGCCCGCCAGGACCGCAAGGCCGGCCCGCGCGAGCCCATCACCGCCCGCCTCGTCGCCAACCTGCTCGAGCGCGCCGGCGTCAACCGCATTATCACCCTCGACCTGCACCAGGGCCAGATCCAGGGCTTCTTCGATATCCCGGTTAACCACCTGTCCGCACTGCCGCTGTTTGGCCAGTACTACAACGACATGCACTTCGACACCGACAACCTGGTTGTCGTCTCCCCCGACGTGGGTCGCGCCAAGGCCGCCAAGAAGCTGTCCGACATGCTCGGCTGCGACCTGGCCATCGCCCACAAGGGCCGTCCGCGCCACAACGCCGCCGAGGTCATGGGCATCATCGGTGACATCAAGGGCAAGACCTGCATCATCAACGACGACATGATCGACACCGCTGGCACCCTGTGCGCCAACGTCAAGGAGCTCAAGGCTATGGGCGCCGGCGACATCTACGTCTGCGCCACCCACGGCATCTTCTCCGGTCCTGCCATCGAGCGTCTGAACGACGCCCCCATCGTCGAGTGCGTCGTCACCGATGCCATTCCCGTCGAGGTCGGCGGCAAGATTAAGACCATCTCGGTCGCCGAGGAGTTCGCTCAGGCCATCTCCGCCGTTTACCACGAGGAGCCCGTCTCCACGCTCGTCGGCGGCGACTTCGCGCTGTAGTCGCATCGTCCTTGCAACCCGGCGCATCGCCGCCGGAACGGAAGAAACCCCCGCGCTCCCCCTTGTGAACTGCCTCCCATTTCTTGGACACAAGAAATGGGAGGCTTTTTTATGGCTGGA
>CALBOJ010000094.1 GCA_937896835.1 uncultured Collinsella sp. | reverse complement strand
GCCGATGGCGTCCTTTCCCAGGGCACCCAGGGCATCACCGACCTCATCACCGTCCCCGGTATCATCAACCTGGACTTCGCCGATGTTAAGACCATCATGAAGCAGGCCGGTACCGCCATGATGGGTATCGGTACCTCTTCTGGGGATACTCGTGCCGTCGACGCTGCCCAGCAGGCCATCTCCAGCCCGCTGCTCGAGAGCTCCATCGATGGTGCCACGCGCGTGCTGCTCTCCATCGCCGGTTCCAAGGACCTGGGCATCCAGGAGATCAGCGACGCCGCCGACGTTGTCGCCAACGCCGTCGACCCCGAGGCCAACATCATCTTCGGTACCGTTGTCGACGAGTCCCTGGGCGATCAGGTGCGTATCACCGTCATCGCTACGGGCTTCTCCGACTCCAACGTCAACCGTCAGGATGAGCTCTTTGCTGCTCAGCAGTCTCAGAGCAAGGCCGCTGCCTCCGCTGAGCCGCAGCGCACCGCTCCGGCTGCCAGCCCGGCTCAGGCCGCTCCGACCCGCAACGTCGGTGGCACCGAGCTTCCTAACTTCGGCAACGATCAGTTCGAGCTTCCCGACTTCCTGAAGCGCGGTAGCTTCTAGTTCGTTTTTCTCAACGACCTGCACGGGGTGTGTCCATTTGGATGCGCCCCGTTTTGTTTCTCGTTTGTAAACGAAAGCCTCCAATCTCCTTACGTTCCCTTTACGTTTGGTCCCTACCGCTGCGGGTATCCTTTTAAGGAAGTATGACAGCCGTATAAACGCGGACTGCGCGGCGACGCCGCGGTACTTGTGTTATTAGGAGGCTTTAGTATGGCAGCACGTGCGGACAGGGTTTCGCGTGTCGACCATGATGGAGTTACGTTGGTGGAGGGCGCGACATCCGATGTCCGCTTTGCCTTTACCGAGCGCACCGGTGGTGTTTCCGAAGATGCGTACTCCTCGCTCAACCTGGGCTCGCATGTAGGCGATGACCCCTTTGCAGTTCAAGAAAATCGTCGTCGAGCGCTCGAAGCTATGGGCGCCACTGAGTGCGAGCATAATCTGCTCGTGCCCAATCAGGTACATGGTGACCATATCGTTACGGTGACTTCGAACGGCGCCGACGATCTTGAGGCTGTTCGCGAGCAGATTGCCGAGGGCTGCGATGCCATCGTCTGTACGGCGTATAACGTGCCCGTGCTGCTCTGCTTTGCCGACTGCGTTCCCGTGGTGCTGGTGGCCCCCGGCGGATTTGCCGTGGTGCACTCCGGTTGGAAGGGCACGATTGCACATATTTCTGCCAAGGCGTGCCAGGCGCTTTGCGATGCTGCCGGCTGCGATGCGAGCGACGTTTCCGCCTATATCGGCCCCCATATCTTGGCTGACGAATATGAGGTATCCCAGGAACTCATGGATCGCTTTGCCGTCGAGTTCTCTTGCATCGATGCGAGTGCCTCTCGCATGCTCGATCTTTCCGCTGCCATTTGTGAGGCGCTGGTAGATGTCGGTGTCGACGCGGATAATATCGTGGATACCCAGCTTTCGACCGCGCGTCAGAACGACCGCTTTTATTCCTACCGTAACGAGGGCGGCACCTGTGGGCGCCATGCTGCGATCGGCGTGATGCTATGAGAAAGATCGTATCGGTCCTGAGCGCCGCTGTGCTTACGCTTGCGCTGTGCGCCTGTTCTTCGGGATCTTCTACCTCTTCCATTACCGTCGCCGGCTCCACGACCTGCCTTCCTATCGCCGAGATTGCGGCCGAGGGCTTTAAGGAGGAGACCGGCATCGACGTGCTCGTTTCCGGTTTGGGTTCTTCCGCTGGCATCGAGGCCGTCAGCGCCGGCACGGCCGATATCGCCAGCTCCTCCCGTGGACTCAATGCCGACGAACAGGATCTAGGCCTGACTCCCATCGTCATTGCCCACGACGGTATCGCGGTCATCGTGAACGACGACAACCCCGTCGTTAACCTCTCGACCGAGCAGCTCCGCGATATTTACGCCGGCAAGATCACCAACTGGAAGGAAGTCGGCGGAGAGGACCTGAAGATCCAGGTCATCAACCGAGATGAGGCGTCCGGCACGCGTGAGGCCTTTCGCAGCATCGTGATGGACGGCACGCCGTTCGATCGCCGCTCGGCCGTTCTTTCGGGTACGGGCCAGGTGCGAGACGTGGTATCTCGTTCGCGCGGTGCCATCGGCTACATTTCGCTGGGCTTCGTCGATAGCCTCAACGCCAAGACCTCGGTCAAGGCCGTCTCGGTCAATCATGTTGAGGCGTCCGAGAAGACGGTCGCAAGCGGCGGCTATCCCATCTCGCGCGACCTTTACTTCTTTGTGAAGGGTGCGCCTTCGCAGCAGGCACAGGATTACATCGACTACGTGACGTCCGAAAAGATGGACAAGCAGATTCGCGAGGCGGGCTTTATTCCCGTCACCAACGACGAGAAGGGGAGTGAGTAGCATGGAAGCACAGGAAAACTCCCAGACTGAGCAGAATGTTCAGGCGCCCAAGAAGCGCGAGCTGGCGCTTGTATCGCGTAGTACCTATATCAAGGAGAAGGCGCTGCAGTGGATCTTCTTTGCCTGCGCGTTCCTGGCGGTCGTTACCGTCATCCTGATTTTTGTCTTCACCACGTACTCGGCGCTGCCCGTCTTTACCGACATCGGTCTGGCGGACTTCTTTAGCTTTACGTGGGCGCCCTCCGAGGGCCACTACGGCATCATGTCGCTGCTGGCCGGCTCGGGTCTTGTGACCGTCGGTGCGCTCGCCATGGGCGTGCCGCTAGGTGTGGGTACGGCCGTGTACCTGGTCGAGATCGCCGGAAAGCGCGTGCGCAAGCTCATCAGCCCTGCCGTCGACCTGCTGGCCGGCATCCCTTCTATCATCTATGGCTTCTTTGGAATGATCATCATCCGTCCGTTTATCGCGCAACTGACCGGTGGTCTTGGTTTTGGTGCGCTGACGGCGTGGTTCGTGCTTGCCATCATGATCGTCCCTACCATCACCACGCTCACCATCGATGCTCTCAATTCCATTCCCATGGGCATTCGCGAGGCATCGTATGCCATGGGTGCTACTAAGTGGCAGACCATCTATAAGGTCGTGCTACCTGCCGCCAAGCTGGGTATCGTTGATGCCATCGTGCTGGGTATGGGCCGTGCCATCGGTGAGACCATGGCCGTGCTCATGGTCGTGGGTAACGCTCCGGTTATTCCCGACAGCATTGCGAGCCCCATCTCGACGCTCACGAGCCAGATCGCGCTCGACATGAGCTATTCCTCGGGCCTGCACCGCTCGGCGCTGTTTGGCATGGGCGTGGTCCTGTTTATCATCTCCGCCACGCTGGTGGGCATCGTCCGTCTGATTTCCAAGAAGAAGAGGGGGTAGGCTATGTCCGATTCCGTTGACACGACGGTCGATACGACCTCGTCGCGCGAGCGCATCAAGCGTGCCCTTTCCCACGGCAAGAAGGGCCGCATCAACAAAGACCTATCCAATAAGATCATGCTCGGCGTGTTCCGTGCCGCAGCATACATCACCACGCTGGTGCTGGTCGCTATCATCGCCTACGTGGTCATTAACGGCCTGCCGCATATCTCGCTCGACTTTATCTTCGGTTGGCCTCAGGGCGTCAATGCCGAGGGCGGCATTTGGCCCACGATTGTCTCGACCGTCTATGTGACGGCGCTCGCCATGCTTATCTGCACGCCGATCGCTGTGCTGGCAGCCGTCTATCTGGCCGAGTACGCCAAGCAGGGCAAGGTCGTCGAGCTCATTCGCTACGCTGCTGACGCTTTGGCCTCGGTGCCCTCCATCGTTATGGGCCTGTTTGGCTACGCCTTGTTTGTCGAGGCCATGGGTCTGGGCCTTTCGATGGTCTCGGCCGCTCTGGCGCTCGCGCTCTTGATGCTTCCCATCGTCATGCGCACCACCGAAGAGGCCATTCGCGCCGTTCCGCGCTATATCCGTTGGGGCGCGTACGGCCTGGGCGCCACCAAGTGGCAGGTTGTCTCCAAGATCGTGCTTCCTTCTGCCTTTGGCCGTATTGCCACGGGCATCGTCCTCGCCATCGGCCGTGCCATTGGCGAGACCGCGGTGGTGCTCTACACCATGGGCCAGGCCATCAATCTACCTATCTTGCCGCTCGATTCCGGCCGCCCCATGACGGTTCATCTGTACCTGCTTGCCAACGACGGCATCAACATGAACGCAGCCTACGGCACCGCGCTCTTGTTGATGGTGATCATTCTGGCCTTCAACCTGTTTGCGCGCTTCCTGTCGCGCAAGCGTCGCTAGTTAAGGAGTCCCATGTCCGTTTATCAGTCCGCTCCCACGCTGGAGCAAGCGGCCATTACGGCCAAGGATTTCAACTTTTGGTACGGTGACTTTCATGCGCTGACGGGGCTTGACCTCAACATCGCCAAAAACGCCATCACCTCCTTCATTGGCCCTTCGGGTTGCGGCAAGTCGACATTTTTGCGCTGCATCAACCGCATGAATGACCTGATCGAGGGTACTCGCGTCGAGGGCACCATGACGCTCGACGGCAACGATATCTATGCCGAGGGCGTCGACCCGGTCGACCTCCGTCGCCGCGTGGGCATGATCTTTCAGCAGCCCAACCCGTTTCCCAAATCCATCTACGAGAATGTCGCCTTTGGCCCTCGTCTGCAGGGCGTGACTAGCAAAAGCGACCTCGATGACATCGTGGAAGAATCGCTCAAGCGCGCCAACCTCTGGAAAGAGGTATCCAATCAGCTCAACAAGGATGGTTTGGCGCTCTCGGGCGGTCAGCAGCAGCGTCTGTGCATCGCGCGCGTGCTTGCGGTGCAACCCGATGTCCTCCTGATGGACGAGCCCTGCTCCGCCATCGACCCCACGTCCGTCTCTAAGGTCGAGGATCTGATGGCCGAGCTGGCGCCCGAGATGACGATCATCATCGTCACGCATTCTATGCAGCAGGCCGCTCGCATTAGCGACTACACCGCATTCTTCTTGCAGGAAGTTGCCGGCGAGCCCGCCACGCTCATCGAGTATGGTCAAACCGACGCGATCTTCACCAGCCCGGTGGACTCGCGGACGGAAGACTATATCACCGGCCGCTTTGGCTGATCGGTGCGACTAGTCCCAAGCCGATCGGACCTGGTCCGGTGCGTATTCACTGTGCGGGCGGCATGACCGCACCCAACTGATTGGAGTGAACCATGCGCAAACTGTTTTCCCGTCAGCTCGTCGAGGCTCGTCACGAGATGTTGAGCATCTACGAGGCTGTAGACCTGGCGCTTCACGACGCCGTGAAGGCCTATGTGACCGACGACCGCAAGCTCGCCACCAAGACCAAGAAGCGCACGCTTTCGATTGACGCGCGCTGCGCCAACTTGGAGGCCGTGTGCTACAACCTGATCGCCACACAGTCGCCGGTCGCCTCCGACTTCCGCTTGCTGCAGACGATCATCTACGTCGACTTTAACCTGCAGCGCATGACCGATAAGGTTCGCCAGATCTGTCGTGCCACGCGTCACATGGTCAAGGCCGATATCTCTCTGCCCCAGGAGCTTGTTGGTACGGTTGAGGCCGAGGCCGAAGCCGTATACCAGGTGCTGGGCTCGTCGCTTTCCGCGCTCGTCACCAACGACATGTCCATCATCTGCAACCTGGCCGTTGAGGATGAGCCGGTACATGCGGCGTACGAGAAGTTCTTCCGTACCTTCAACCGCATGGACGCGGGCGAGTTTATGGATGACGACAGCAACTATGACGACCTGCGTCGCGCCATCATGGTTTCGCGCTACCTCGATCGCATCGCTTCCATTTCCATCGATGCCGCCTGCCGTCTGACCTTCCTGTTGACTGGTCAGCGTATGAACGCCGGCGATATCGCCCGTGTGGACGAGGATGAGCTCGAGAGCATGCGCGTGCCTTCGGGCGAGGGTGTTATCATGAGGCCCGCCGTCGACGCTCGCTACGTTGCCAAGGTGCCCGTTAACGAGGTCAGCGAGGGTCTTCGCTACCTGCTCGATCATCTTGAGGACGAGGACGATGGCGAGGACGACGAGGAGTAAGTAATCCCGTTCGTCGAAAGATTGTAAATACCTAAGTGAGCGCGGCCTTGCACATGCGGGGCCGCGCTCTTGCGTTAGCATGGGACTACTTATTTGGCTGTCAGCGGAGGCGATTGGCAATGGATAACTATTTGGACTTGATGCGCGCTCGCCGCGAGCAGATTCTGGAACGTTTTTATGCGGCGCTCGATCGCGCGGGCCGCCCCCACGACGCCGCGCGCCTCATTGCCGTGTCCAAGACCGTTGGTGTCGATGAGACTGTTGCTGCCATCCAGGCGGGGTATCGCCATTTTGCCGAGAACCGCCCGCAGGAGCTGGTTCGCAAGCTCACGGGTCTGGCGGAGCATCCGGAGCTGCCCGAGGTGCGCTTCGATATGATCGGCAACCTGCAGACCAATAAGATCAATGCGGTGCTGGGCTCAGCCGAGCTGATTCACTCGGTGGGTTCGCTGCATCTGGCACAGGCGATCTCGAGCCGTGCTGTCCGCAAGATTGAGGCAGGCGAGCTCGCCGGCCCCCAGCGCGTGCTCATTGAGGTCAATGTGAGTGGTGAGGAGTCGAAGGGAGGCTTTTCGCCCGATGAGATTCGCGCCGCCGCGGGTGAGCTTGCGGAGCTCGAGGGAATTTGCGTGCAGGGGCTTATGACTATGGCGCCCCGGGGGAATAAGGATGTGGCACGCCGCACCTTTGCGGGGCTTCGTGAGCTGAGGGATGAGCTGGAGGCGGCGCATCCCGATTTGAACCTGCCTGAGCTTTCCTGCGGCATGAGCGAGGACTTTGAGCCTGCCCTTGAGGAGGGCTCTACGCTCGTTCGCCTGGGCAGGGTAGTATTTAGCCCGGAGTTTGCAGTAAAATAAGGCTCTGAAGTGCGCACTGATTATCGGGGCGCCTGCACTAAACCGCGAGAGGACACAACCATGGGCTTCCTTGACGAGATTAAAAATAAGATGCACCTGGGCGGCCAGCAGGGTTACGACCAGGGTTATGGCCAGGACGACGACTACGGCTACGATGACGGCTATGACGATGGTTATCAGGGCAACGGCTACAGCGGTGCTTCGGGCGAGGGCTTCTACACCCAAGACGAGCCGAGCAACGGCCTGCTTGGTCAGACGCGCCGTGGTGAAGCTGAGTCGGTTGCCGTGTATACGCGCTCCGGTCAGCTGGTCGGCGATGACTCCCGCCATGCCACGACGTATAACCCGCCTTCGCGCTCGCAGGACAGTGTTGCGAGCGGTTATCGTCCTGGTGCCTATGACACGCCGTCGAGCTACGCCGAGAACACCCGCGCCCGTGCCGCCGCTGCACCCGCGCCTGCACCGAGCGATGCCTCGGCCTATGCGAGCAATATCATCAACGCCACGCCGCAGCTGCCGGCCTATGTCCTGCGCCCCGAGAGCTATGACGACGTGGAGACCGTGGTGCGCCGCGTTCGCACCAAGCAGCCTGTCGCACTGATTTTTGTGGGCGTACGCACCGAAGTTGCCAAGCGCGTCTTGGACTTCTCTTACGGCTTTGCCTGCGGTCTGGGCGCCACGGTCAAGGAGGTAGGCGACCGCGTGTTCATGGTGCTGCCCGCCGGTTGCGAGGTCAAAGATTCCGATCTCAAGAAGCTTCGTGCCGACGGCTACCTTAAGTAAAGACAAGACGAGGAGATTCCCATCAACATCTACACTATCGTCCAGCTGGTCAACACGCTGTTCAACTTCTATTCCACGCTCATTGTCGTCTACTGCTTTATGACGTGGATTCCCATGAAGCAGGGTGGTTTGCTTCAGGATATTGCTGCGGTGCTCGATAGCGTGTGCGGTCCGTGGCTCAACCTGTTCCGTCGTTTCATCCCGCCGATGGGCGGTATCGATTTTTCGCCGGTCGTTGCGATTATTGCGTTGCAGTTGGTGCAGAGGCTGGTTCTGCAGCTTCTTATAGGTATACTCGTATAGAACTGACTTAGTAACTTACGTCGGGCGTGTAGCGCCGAGGCGATGAAAAAGGAGACTTGTTATGGCTATTACCCCTGCAGACATCCAGGCTCAGACTTTCTCTGAGGCCAAGCGTGGCTACGATCCCGCCGAGGTCGACGTCTTCTTGGAGACGCTGTCCTCCGAGGTTGACGCTATGCTCGCTAAGATCGTCGACCTTAAGGGTCGCCTGACTGCTACCGAGCAGCAGCTTGCCGATGCGCAGGCTCAGCTTGCCCAGGCTCAGGATGCCACCGCCCAAGCCGTTCCTGCCGCCCCCGTGGCTGCTCCCGCCCCTGACTTCTCCGCTCAGGAGCGCCAGATTTCCGCTGCCCTGATCGCTGCCCAGCAGACCGCTGAGACCATCGTCAACGATGCCAACGAGAACGCTGAGCGTATCCGCAACGAGGCTGACGCTAAGGCACGCGAGGTTATCCGCCAGGCTCTGACCGAGAAGCAGGCCGAGCTCGAGGAAATCGATCGTCTCAAGGCTTCCCGCGAGGAGTTCAAGGCCGAGTACCTCAAGCTCATCCAGCACTTCATGGACGATGCCCAGAACTCCTTCCCGGCCGACCTCATGGCCTCCACGCCGGTCGGTTCTGCCGCTTCTCCTGCGGTGACTGTTCCCGCCGAGCCGCTGCCCGTCGCTGACCCGGTTGTCCCCGTGGCCGATCCCTTCGCCCCGATCGACAACTTTGCCGCCGACGACCTGGACTAGCATCAGAGCTACAATCTAGTGTCCTTAAGAGGAGCTCGCACCTGCGGGCTCCTTTTTTGTGGCTGTATACGGGTTGGGAAACAAAACGCCGAGCTCTGCATGCGATAGGACAGAACTCGGCGAAGGGCGCGTGGTAAAAGGTAGATTTTAAGGTATGTCTAAAAACTACTTGAGGAGGAAGTTGGAGAGGGGAATAGTGCGGGCCTCGCGATGCTCGGGATCGGCGATGTGGTCGGCGGGATAGCCACAGACGAGCATGTGATAGGGATAGACGCCCTTGGGCAGATTGAACTGCTCCTGTGCCACCTCAGGCTTAAAATGGCATACCCAGCACGTTCCCAGGCCCTGCTCGGTGGCCTCCATCATCATCTGGTCGCACACGATGGACGTATCGATTTCACTGGAATTCATCTGGTCATACGGGCGCACCCAAGCATCATCGGTAACGCTGCAAATAAGGAAGACAAGCGGAGCTCCAAAGATAGACCCATCACGAGCAAACCGAGGCTGACAAGCAGCAGCCTTCTCCAACAGCTCAGGCGTATCCAGCACCATCACACGGGCTGGATGATTATTACAAGCAGAAGGAGCAATCCGCCCCGCCTCAACAATGGCATCCACTACCGACTGCTCAACAGGACGGTCCTCAAAAGAACGACAAGAATACCGACCACGAGCCAGATCCAAATAAGACATACAAGCCCTCCTAAAATTAAAAATCAAACAAACCAAAAGTAACCCAAAGAGTACCCAAAGCAGCAATCAGCCAAACGCTCATCAAGGGCCAAAGTGTCCGAACGGATACCAAAGGTCCCTTCAGCCAAACCCCCGTCGCGCTAAATCTATCAGCCAAAGTTCCCAATGGTGGTACGTAAGGCGAAGGGCCGGCCACGGTTTACTTTCGAACGACTCTGCAAAGCAGCCGGAGTGAGAAAGCAAACCGTGGCCGGCCCTTCGCCGCCGGGACACGTACCCCCAATTAACTGTTCTTCATGACAATCGAATCCACGACATCGGCCACATTCTCGCAGCAGTCGGCGCAGTACTCCAGGAAGGCGTACACGTCACGCCAAGCGATGACCTCGAGCGGGTCCTTGCCGTTAACGTGCAGGTTACGCATGGCGTTGATATAGAGCTCGTCGGCCTCGGACTCGATGGTGTTGATCTGGATGACGAGCTCGCGCAGCGTTTTGGACTTGCGGTAGTTAGGCAGCTCGACCATCAGGTCTTTCATGGCACGGCAGGCGTCGGTCACCTTGTGGGCGATCACGATGGCATCGGGATGGATGCTCTGGATGTTGGTGAAGTAGACGCGCTGCACGACGCCCTCGATGCGGTCGAGCACGGTGTCGAGCGAGCAGCTCATCAGGTCCAGATCCTCGCGCTCAAGCGGGGTGATAAAGGCGGTGAGCAGGGCGTCCTCAAGCTCATGGTGCTTCTTGTCGGCCGCATGCTCGATCGCATGCATCTTGTCGAGCATATCGTGAATCTTTGCGGGATCGAAGTTCTCGAAAATCTTGGTAAGCAGCTCGGCGGCCTGGACGGCGAGGTCGGCGCAGGCGACGTAGTTGTCAAAGTAGAACGAATCGGGTTTCTTTGCCATGAGTGGGTCCTTTCGAGGCGAAGACGGGTGGGCGAGGTGTTACGGTCCGGATGGACGTTCGGTTTGACTAGATGAACATCATGAACAGCTTGGCCATGACAAAGCTGATGAGTCCGCAGGCGGGGAAGGTGAAGAACCAGGTGAACATCATGTCCTTGACGACGCCGAAGTTGATGGCCGAGAGGCGTTTGACGGCACCGACGCCCATGATGGCGCAGGTCTTGATGTGCGTGGAGGACACGGGGATGCCGGTAAGGGTGGCAAGCAGCAGGTTCGCGGCGCCCGCCAGGTCGGCGGAGAAGCCCTGGTACTTTTCGAGCTTGACCATGCTCTGGCCAACGGACTTGATGATGCGCTCGCCGCCCACGCTGGTGCCGATGCCCATGGTGGCCGAGCATAGCAGCATAATCCAGATGGGGATGCCGGCATCGCCGACGCTCGTCTGGCCGCTGGCAAAGGCCACGCCTAAAAAGAGCACGCCGATGAACTTCTGTCCATCCTGCGCGCCGTGCATAAAGCTCATGGCCGCAGCGCTCGCGATCTGAGCGTATTTAAAGAAGACATTGGCACGTCGCCTGTTGGCGGCGGCGAAAAGAATCGAGACGAGTTTGCACAGGACCCAGCCCATGACAAAGCCCAGACCGATGGAGAGCGCCAGGCCGTAGATGACCTTCATCCACTCGTGGACGTTGACGCTGCTCGCACCGCCGAGGGCGATGGCGGCACCGGTCAGGCCGGCGATAAGGCTGTGGCTTTGCGAGGTGGGGATGCCAAAACGCGACGCTGTGGCGCCGTAGACGACGATGGAGAACAGCGCCGCGCACAGACAGGCGAGCGCCATGGTGCTGTTTCCGCCAAAGTCGACAATATGGGAGATGGTGTTGGCGACGCTCGCGTTAAAGTGCGTCATGATGAGCACGCCAAGGAAGTTGAATGCGGCACTCATGAGAATAGCGGCGCGGGCGGGCATGCAACGCGTAGTGACGCAGGTCGCGATGGCGTTGGGTGCGTCGGTCCATCCATTGACGAAGATGGCGCCGAGCGCGAGGATCACGGTGACGGCAAGGACTGGGTTCGACACAAGTTGGCCGAGGAAGGTTGAGAACGTTACGTCCATATATGGGCTTTCTCGAAGTTTGCAGGCACGTTACAGAAACATGATAAATCGTATCACCTCCTGCGGGTTTCTTTACCGAGTTCTGATGGGAGCAGTGAATTTTTTGGCACTAAAAATGAATATTAGCCCTGTTGACCGTGGGTGTTCTTTTTGCTAACACACCATGAGGACACGTGCGCGCGCCCCAACACCCCAAAACCACAGTCTGTTCGCTTTACAATATGCAAACATGCGTTCGATAATAGGAGGCATGGAATATCGACAGACAGACGGCAAAACTCGGCGCGTGCACAAGCAGTATGTGGACGTCGTGGCTCGCATTCTCGCGGGCGGACAGGTTGTGCCGGTTACCGTCTGCTGGGTTGACGGTCGCTGCTTTACGATTGACGAGATTGTCTCGTCCACTGGGTTTGGCCTGACGGTTCACGGCATTCGTACGGCGACTTATAAGGTTCGTTTTGGCGGACATGCGACCGAACTGTATCTGGAAGAGCAGACACGCGAGCGACCGGATGGCTCGCAGACTCATCTGATGCGTTGGTGGGTGTGGGCGTTCGACCGAACACTCGAGAGCGAGCGCCGCAGGTAAGAACGCGTGGCGTTCGGGTACAATGGCAAGAAACTTGTCAGCTACGGCGCCGTCGCGGTGCTTTTTGAAAGGACGAAATTATGAACGATATCCAGGGCTATCAGAATGGCCCCATCGAGACCGGCGCAAGCCGTGCCAAGGAGATGTCGCCGCGCGCGTACAACCTTGTCATGTCTGCTCTGATCTTTTTGGGCTTTTGCGCCATGGGCGCCGGTGCTTACTTTACGAGCACCATGTCGTTTGCGCGCATGATGATGAGCGGCGCCGCTTTGCCGCTGGTCTTTGGCTCATTTATTTTGACCATCGTCGGCATGGTCATGATGTCGGCTGCTGCCAGCAAACAGTCCGTGGGCCTGTCACTCGTGGGCTACGTGGTCTTTGCGAGCACCTTTGGCCTGACGGCGTCGTTTGGTCTTGCCAACTACGACCTGCCTACCATTAACACCGCCTTTATCGCCACGGCCGCCATCACCTTTGTCTTTGGTGCGCTGGGCGTGACCTTCCCCAAGTTCTTCCAGCGTGTGTATGGCATTGGTTTTGGCATCCTGCTTGCCACGATTCTGGTCGAGATCGTGCTGATGTTCATGGGCGTTTCGCAGTCCATCACCGACCTGATCGTGATCGTGGTGTTCGCCGGCTTTATTGGCTACGACACCTATGTGGCCACGACGGTGCCGCCCACGCTGCCCAACGCCGTGCTCATGGCATCCAACCTGTTCGTGGACATCATCAACGTGTTCCTGCGCATTCTGAACATCCTCGGCCGTCGCGATTAAAGCGCGGCATTGCGATGCTTCCTGCCGGACGCGGTAAAACGATGTGAAAGGCGGTCCTTCGGGGCCGTCTTTTTTGTACGCGGCGGGGTATCATGGATGGGAAAAGCCGATAGCGGCAGCGACAGGAAAGGTGGCCACGTATGGCAGACGGCGACAACAGGAACCGTAACCGCAGGTCCAACCGAGCGGGTCAGCCCAATCCCAAGCGCGAGGCCCGTGCCAAGGCCGCCGAGCGTCACGTGGCAACTGTGTCCGAAGCGTGCGCCAAGGATATCGAGCGTTCGCTTGCCGGTGTTCGCGAGTTTGACGGTATGCCTGCCGGCTTTGTCGCGGCGATGAAGGCCAAGGTTCAGAGTGCTGTGGCCGCCGAAGAGCAGGTCGCCGAGGACGTCGAGAACGCGGAGACTGCCGAGACCGAGGCGGCGCCCGAGCCCGTCGAGGAGCCTGCCGAGGAAATCGCCGAAGCTGAGTCCGCGCCTGCTGAGGAGCCCGCTCCGGTCCTGCCCGAGGTCACTGTGCTTGATGCCTCCGCCACGCAGGCAATCCTCGATAACGGTCGCGGCTATGCGCAGTTCTGCGACATGGCCGTGCTCGCCTTTGCCTCGTTTACCAATCCGGGCGGTGGATATATTCAGGGTTATCTGGGCCAGGAGGCCACGCTGTGCGCCGATTCGTATCTGTACAACGTTCTCGATAAGCAGCGTAAGTGGTACGGCGAGAACCGTCGCCGCAACATCAACTGCGAGCTCTATCGTAACCGCGCCCTGGTGGTGCCTGCGGTGCGCTTCGACCGCAACCACGTGCATGCATACGCCGACGTGATCGTGGCCGCCGCGCCCAACGTTAGGCGCGCCCGCCAGGAGTATCGCGTGAGCGACGATGCTCTGCTGGATGCCCTGCGCGACCGCATTCGCTTTGTGCTCGCCATCTGCGATGAGCTTGGTCGCGAGAAGCTCGTGCTGGGTGCTTGGGGCTGCGAGAACAACGGCTTTGATGCCGAGGCCGTGGCCGAGCTCTTCCGCAAGGAGCTCGCGTCGGGCGACTTCAAGGTCAAGCAGGTCTTCTTTGCCGTGCCCTCTACGCGCTGGGACCAGGACTTTGCCAAGTTCGAGCACGTGCTGGCAAACTTCCCTGAGCGCAACGAGGAGTCCTATGCCCAGGTTGCCGCCCGCGCCGCAGCCGCTCGCGCCGCCGAGCAGGCCCAGACAGCAGTCGAGGATGATGAGGACGAGGATGACTGGCGCAAGTACCTGTAAGCGGTGCGCGCGATGTGATATGCCAAGCCGACGGGAGGGGTTGCCCCCGTCGGCTTTTTACTGAATGAGGAGCTCAAGATGAAAAACGTTCTGTGCTTTGGTGACAGCAACACCTATGGCTATGATCCGGCGGGTATGCGCGACGGTACCGCAGTGCGCTATGCGCAGGATGTGCGCTGGTGCGGCGTGGTGCAGCGTGACCTGGGTGAGGGCTGGCATGTGATTGAGGAAGGTCTAAATGGTCGCACGACGGTGCGCGACGATATGTGCCATCTGGACACCAACCTCAACGGCATTCGCGCGCTTCCGATGCTGCTCGAGGCCCATAAGCCGCTGGATGCGATCGTGATCATGCTGGGCACCAACGACTGTAAGACGGTCTTTAACGTGACAGCTTCCGATATCGCCCGTGGCGCCATGGCGCTGATTCGCGCCGTCCGCGCGTTTCCGTGGACCGACGCTGCGCCTTGCCCGCGCATCCTGCTGATGGCTCCTATCAAGATCAAGCCGCAGATCGCCGATGTATATATGACCGATTTTGACGAGCGTTCCGTCGAGGCATCTGAACATTTTGGCGAGTACTATGCGCACGTGGCCGAGCAGTTTGGCTGCGACTTTTTGAATGCCGCCGAGTTTGCCGAGCCGGGCGATATCGACTATCTGCATATGATGCCCGAGAGCCACGAGAGCTTGGGACATGCCGTGGCAGCCAAGCTCAAAGAGATGCTCGGTGAGTAGCACGGCCCCAAACCACCACAGAGTTCCCCTTGCGGGGGCTTGTTTCGTTTGTTTGTCTTGATCTGTAACAGTTCCAAGGCCGAAAACGGGCTAGATGTTACAGATTAAGATTATTTAGGTCGATATCGATTGTTTGTCTTGATCTGTAACATCTAGGGTCGATTTTGCCGAGTTACTGTTACAGATCGAGATGTTTGTGGGAGCCACCGCAAAGGTGCCTGTCCCCTTTGCGGCGGTTTTGGGCTGCGAATCTTAATATTGCCACATGTGGTTGACAGGGCCGGAGCCTTTGCCCATGTTCAGGCCGGCGGCCAGAGCGCCTGTCAGGTATGCCTTGCCGGCGTTGACGGCATCGGCAAGATCCATGCCCTGGGCCAGCGCGCAGGCGATGGCGGACGAAAGCGTGCAGCCGGTGCCGTGTGTGTTGTCGGTCTCGATGCGCTTGTGGCGGAACCACGTGGTGAGCGGATCGCCCAGATGGTTGCCCTCGTCATCGAGTGGCGCGGGTTCGGCCAATACATCGTTGGCCTCGTTGACAAGATGCCCACCCTTAACGAGGGATGCGCAACCAAAGCGGCGGGTGAGGAGCATGGCAGCATTTTGCTGTGTGCGCTCGGAGTCGACCTCGTAGTCAAGCAGGGCCATGGCCTCGGGAATATTGGGCGTGATAACCGTCGCCAGCGGGAACAGGCGGCGGGTGAGCGCCTCGGCGGCATCTTCGGCAATCAGCCGTGCGCCCGAGGTGGCTACCATGACGGGGTCGACGACCACGTTTGTCGCGTTCCAGGCGCTCAGGCGGTCGGCGATAACCTCGATAATCTCGGCAGAGGAAACCATGCCGATCTTGACGGCGCTGGGGCGGATATCGTCAAATACGGCGTCGATCTGCGCAGCGACGATATCAGGGGAGATATTCTGCACGGCGGTGACACCGAGCGTGTTTTGTGCGGTGATGGCGGTGATGGCCGTCTCGGCATACAGGCGGTGCGCCGTGATGGTCTTGATGTCGGCCTGAATGCCGGCGCCACCGCTGGAATCGGATCCTGCGATGGACAGGACGGCAGGTACCTTACTGCGATCCATGTTTGCTCCCTTGTTCGGTCGGAATCAAATGGGTCTTTAAGCCAGCATTATAAAGATGCCCGGGCCGACTCTATGTCGAACCCGGGCGGGCGATGCAATCTTTACGCAAATGTAAGCAAATGTTCACACGTCAACAATTGACGAACACCATGTTACCGATTGTGGCTCCGGTGACGAGTTAGTCCTCCATGCCGAGGTCGATCGTCGTGCCTTCGAACACCTTGTTAACGGTGCGGACGGCGCACATCTTGCCGCACATGGTGCAGGTGCCCTCGGTGGCGGCGGGGGATTCTTCGTAGCGTTTCTTGCCGGTGACCGGGTCGAGAGCACACTTCCACATGGCATCCCAGTCGAGCTTGCGGCGTGCCTGGCCCATCTTGTCGTCCATGTCGCGGGCGTGCGGCACCTTCTTGACGATATCGGCGGCGTGCGCGGCAATCTTAGTGGCCATGAGGCCATCGAGCACGTCCTGGGCGTTGGGCAGGCACAGGTGCTCGGCCGGCGTCACGTAGCACAGGAAGTCGGCACCGGAGCTGGCGGAGATGGCGCCGCCGATGGCAGCGGTGATGTGGTCGTAACCCACGCCGATATCGGTCACCAGCGGCCCGAGCACATAGAACGGGGCATTGTGGCACAGGCGCTTCTGCAGTTTCATGTTGGCGGCGATCTCGTCGAGCGCCATGTGACCCGGGCCCTCGACCATGACCTGGACGCCGGCGGCCCAAGCGCGCTTGCACAGCTTGCCCAGCTCGATCATCTCAGCGGTCTCGGTGGCATCGTTGGAGTCGTAGAGGCAGCCCGGGCGGCAGGAGTCGCCGAGCGAGATCGTCACATCGTACTCGTGGCAGATCTCGAGCACCTCGTCGTAAAACTCGTAGAAGGGGTTCTCGTTGCCGGTGACCTCCATCCAGCCAAACAGCAGCGAGCCGCCGCGGCTGACGATGTTCATGAGGCGGCCGGTCTCCTTAAAGGTCTTGATGACCGACTTGTTGATGCCGCAGTGGATGGTCATGAAGTCCACGCCGTCCTCGGCGTGCGCGCGAACGACCTCGAGCAGGTCGTCCTTGGTGAGCTTGACCAGCGGCTTTTCCATGTAGCCGATGGCGTCGTACATCGGCACCGTGCCCACCATAAGCGGCGTCTCGTCGATGAGCTGCTGGCGGAACTGGCGCGTCTTGCCCGAGTTGGAGAGGTCCATGATGGCGTCGGCGCCAAAGTCCTCGGCAATCTTGACCTTCTTCCATTCCTCGGCGGCATCGGCCTTGTCGCCCGAGATGCCCAAGTTCACGTTGACCTTGGTGGACAGGCCCTCGCCGACACCAAAGGCGCGCATCCCCTTTTTGATATGCACGATGTTGGCGGGAATGGCGATGCGGCCGTCTGCCACGCGCTCGCGGATGTACTCGGGGTCGCGATGTTCGCGCTCGGCGACCTCTTTCATCTGAGGTGTGATCTGCCCAGCGCGGGCGAAGTCGATTTGCGTGACGAGCTTGGGCTCGGTTTGTGTGCTCATTGGCACGGCTCCCTTCGTTGGCATTACCCATATCAGGTTTGCGGGTCAGGGCGGGCGCGCCCAGTCTCAGCCTGCCGTCTTGTCCTGCAAGCTCCCCGTTTATGTGGTGGGCTCAAGTATAGCTCGAATGGGTACGATTGGCCTAACGAGCGTGCCTGTGGGGAGGCGAACATGGAAGACAAGCATCTATATCGAGAGACGCAATGGGATGTATCGGCCGAGGAAAGCCGTGCGCACCATGGCCTTGTCGCGATTGGTTTTGCGGTGCTTGCCGTGCTGGTGATTGCCTTTTGTATCTGGACGTTTGGCGGTCACGGCGGCGCTGCATGGGAGTTCGAGGCCGACGATGCCCTGCCGATCATGACAGTGAAGGTTACGGGCGGCAATACCGTTGCCGCGCCGGGCGACTATTGGTATTCGCGCGATGGATTTGTCCAGCTTCAGCTGAGCGGTGGGTCTATTCCTGGTGAGGAAATCGAACGCGTGACGTATGATGCGGCGCTCAAAACGCTGACGGTGAAGCTCAAGAATCAGGGCGACGTGCCTACGACTATGGATATCGCGCTGACGGAATGGCGCTTGGAGCCCCCATCGGGTGTTGCGGTGTCCGAGGTAGAGCACGTTAAGATTACCTACCAAGATGGCTCGACAAACGAAGTTGCCAAAGCCGACGGCTTGGCGGAATAGACGCCGTGCCTAGGCAGCACATTCAAAAGTAGCGGTGGTCCTACAAGGTCTGTTCGTTCAGGAAGACCAAAGTGTTCTTATTTGAAAGCTCGGGAAAGTGACGATAACCAACGTCAAACGCGGTGAGCCCGCTTACATCCTCGAGCTTGTTTTCTGCCATCCAGCGCACCATGGAACCACGTGCCTTTTTGCTGGCGGTCGAGCGCTGGATGGGCTTGCCGTTGCGGATGCCTTCGCCAAAGAGGCACGTGACGACCGTGGCGTCGCCCGCGAGATGGGGCAGAACGGCTTTGGCGTACTCTACGCTGGCGAGGTTGACGATCGTGGTGTTTGAGCCTGCCGGGGCGATAGCCCGCGCGAGCTTGTCGCTCCAAAACGCGTAGAGGTTTCGGGCATCGTCGACGGCGAGCTTCGCGCCCATCTCCAGTCGATACGGTTCAACGGCATGAAAGGGGCGTGCGCATCCGTAAAGGCCCGAGAGGATCCACAGATGGTCTTGCAGCCATGCGAGCTGTGCGGCATCCATGACCTCGGGCGCCATGCTCTGGTATTGAATGCCGTGATAGGACATGACGGCAGGGGAGAGGTGACGGGCGAGTGCGGGATTGTCGAGATCGCCGTTATTCAGGATGGGCCGGAACTCACGCAGGGTGTTGAGGCAAGGTCCCAGCAGTTTGTCACTCACGTTCCATAGCGCCTGCAGGCTGTCGCTGCCTTCATTCCGCTCGATATCTAGCAGTGCGCGGTGGAGGCGAGCCGTCTCGCGCGCAAAGGGTGGAATGCCCAGGACTTCAAAAGCATCTTGGGCCGCGCGCATCTGCTTGGCGGGCGAAATGACGACCTGCAGCATGGACTCTCCTCTGCCAAAAAGGAAGTTGCGGTGGAATACGGTCTGTTTTGGCCGTTTATGGGCCAGTTTAGTCTGTATTTCACCGCAACTGATGAAGGGTTGGTTACGCGCGCTCGATGAAGGCCTTGTAGCCGCGATAGGCCTCGTAGATATCGGCCTTGTTGGCGACTTCCCACAGGGCGTGCATGGACAGGACGGCAACGCCGGAGTCGATGACGTTCATGCCATACTTGGCCATGATGTAGGCAATGGTGCCGCCGCCGCCCGCGTTGACGCGACCGAGCTCACAGGTCTGGAAGTCCACGCCGGCCTCGTCCATGATGTCGCGGATGAGGGCCACATACTCGGCGTCGGCGTCGTTAGAGCCGCCCTTGCCGCGGCTGCCCGTGTACTTGTTAAAGCACAGGCCGCGACCCATAAAGGCTGCGTTCTTGGTTTCGAACTTGCCGGCGTAGCCCGGGTCGAAGCCGGCGGACACGTCGGAGGAGAGCATGCGGCTGCGGGCGAGCGCGCGGCGCAGGGCCAGCGGGCTATCCTCGCCGGCGAGCGTCATGATCTCGGCGACGGTGTTCTCGAAGAAGCGGCTCGTCATGCCGGTGGCACCCACGGAACCGATCTCCTCCTTGTCGACGATGAGCGTGATGCTCGTGCGCTCGACATTGGCCGCGTTGATCTGGGCGAGCATGGAGGGGTAGGCGCAAACGCGGTCGTCATGGCCATAACCCAGAATCATAGAGCGGTCGAGGCCCATGTCGCGGGCGGGGCCGGCGGGCACGACCTCGATCTCGGCGGAGAGGAAGTCCTCCTCCTCGACGTCGTACTGCTCCTTAAGGATGTCCAGGAACATCTGCTTGACGGGCTCCTTAGGGGCGTCCTTGTCGTCCTCGTCAAACTTGACGGGGCGGCCGCCCACGATCACGTCGAGGATCTCGGCATCGACGGCGTCCTTGGCGGGCTTGGACATCTGCTCGCTCGAGAGGTGGATCAGCAGATCGGAGATGGTAAAGACCGGGTCGTCCGCCTTGTCGCCGATATTGATGTCGACGGTGGTACCGTCCTTTTTGCAGATGACGCCCACGAGTGCGAGCGGGGAGGCTACCCAGTGGTAGCTCTTGACGCCGCCGTAGTAGTGCGTGTCGAGGTAGGCCATGTCGCCGGCCTCGAAGGCGGGATTCTGCTTAAGGTCCAGGCGCGGCGAGTCCACGTGGGCGCCCAGGATGTTAAAGCCCTGCTCGAGCGGGGCGGTGCCCAGGTTGACGAGCATAAGGTCCTTGCCGTGGTTGGCGGCGTACACCTTGTCGCCTGCCTTGAGCTCGCGGCCCTCGGCGATCACGGTCTCCAGGTCGACGTATCCCGCCTCCTCGGCCATCTTGATGCCGGTCTTGACGCACAGGCGCTCGGTCTTGTTCTCGCTCAAAAACTGCTTATAGCCGCGGCAAAGCTCCTCGAGCTCCTCGATCTGCTGTGGCGTGTACTTTTTCCATGCGCTGGGACGCTCCATGACGCAGGCTCCTTTCGGATTGATCGTGCTGGTTGATGTACCGTGAGCCATCGTATCACGCGCGGGCCCGCGGCGGCAGGGAAGCCTGATGTGCGGTGGCCGCGGGGCGGGGAGCGTGTAAACTGGTGTGAGCAAACCGTGCCCAGCCCAAAGCGAGGTATTCAATATGTCTGAAAAGCGCCGTACCTTTGCCGCCATCGACGGCAACTCGCTCATGCATCGCGCCTTCCACGCCGTGCCGCCGACCATGAACGCGCCGGACGGTCGCCCCACCAACGCGATCTTTGGTTTTCTGAACATGTTCCTCAAGATGATCGATGCCTTTAATCCCGACGGCGTTGTCGTGGCGTTTGACAAGGGCAAGCCGCGCGTGCGTATGGAGATGCTGCCGCAGTACAAGGCGCAGCGCCCGCCCATGGACCCCGACCTGCACGCGCAGTTCCCCATGATCAAGGAGCTGCTCGCCGCGCTCAACGTGCCCATTTTGCAGTCCGAGGGCTGGGAAGGCGACGATATCCTGGGAACCATGGCGCGCCTGGGCGAGGAGGCCGGCTGCGACATGCTGCTGGTGACCGGCGACCGCGACATGTATCAGCTCGTGACCGAGCACGTCAACGTGGTCTCGACTCGCAAGGGCCTGTCCGACGTGGCGATCATGACGCCCGAGAGCGTGGACGACCTGTATCACGGCATCACGCCGGCGCTCGTGCCCGATTTTTACGGTCTGAAGGGCGATACGTCGGACAACATTCCCGGCGTACCGGGCATCGGCCCCAAAAAGGCGAGTGCGCTCATCACGCAGTACGGCAGCCTTGACGAGGTCATCGCGCATGCTGACGAGGTCAAGGGCAAGATGGGAGAAAACCTGCGCGCACACATCGACGACGCGCTGCTGAGCCGTAAGGTGGCTACCATCCGCACCGATGCACCCGTTGAGCTCGATTTTGAGGCGACGTCCTTCCCGGCGTTTTCCGCCGATGAGGTTTCCGCGGCGCTGGGCACGCTTGGTATCACCGCCATGCAGAACCGTTTCTTGGCGCTGATCGGCGGCGAGGGCGGGGCAGCTGCCAGCACGTTTGAGATTCCCGCCGTTTTGCGCGCAGCCGCCGGCGATGCTGGCGCGCTTGGTGCCGTTGCGGCTGAGGTCTCCCGCGTGATTGATGCCGGCGAGTGGGTCGCCGCCGTGGTGGACGATGACAAGGAAGAGGGCGCGCTCTTTGGGCTGACGCGCACGCTGTGGTTGGCGACGTCCAGGGGCCTGTTTGCGCTCGAGGAGGGCGACAGCGGTGCGGCGGCTGAGGTTGAGGGCTTCAACTTCGCCCACGGCGTGATTGCCGGCGTGCTCGCGCGTCTGTTTATGGAAGGCCGTGTGGCGAGCCCGGATATGAAGGCGCTTCTGCATGAGCTTTCGCCCATCGATTCTTCTGAGCTCGAGCTCATGGATCCGCTGGCAGTCGATTCCACGCGCATCTTCGATACCGTTGTTGCCGCCTACCTGTTGGATTCCGACCGCTCCGAGTTTGACGAGGTGTATCTGGCCGATACGTATCTGCAGATGGCGCTGCCTGCGGCGCGCGGCGCAGAGGGTGCTGGCGAGGACGCTCCTGCGCCCGCCGCTCGCACGGCGGCCTTGACGCTGGCGCTGGTTGCACCGCTGCGTGACCGCATGGCCCGCGAGAACGCCGCCAACGTGTTCGATGGGATCGAGATGCCGCTCGTGCCGGTGCTTGCCAAGATGGAGCGCGCGGGCATGCTCGTGGACCCCGACCGCCTGCACAGTCTGTCCGAGGGCCTGGCGACCCAGATTGCCGATGTCGAGCGCAGCATTCGCGACCTGGCCGGCGACGAGACCTTTAACATCGGCAGCCCCATGCAACTCTCGCACGTGCTGTTTGATGTTATGGGACTTCCGACCAAGGGCCTCAAAAAGACCAAGCGCGGCTACTATTCGACCAACGCCAAGGTGCTGAGCGACCTTGCCCGCGACCACGAGATCGTGCGCCTGATTTTGGACTGGCGTGAGAAGTCCAAGATTAAGTCGACCTATCTGGACACGCTGGGCCCGCTGCGCCGTGGTGACGGGCGTGTGCACACCACGTACAACCAGACCATCACCGCGACGGGGCGTTTGTCTTCGAGCGACCCCAATCTGCAAAACATTCCGACGCGCTCGGAGCTGGGGCGTACCGTCAAGACGGCGTTCTCGGCGGGCGAGGGCAGCGTCTTTTTGGCGGTGGACTACTCGCAGATCGAGCTGCGCCTGCTCGCGCATCTTTCGGGTGACGAGCACCTGGTGCGCGCCTTCAACGAGGGCGAGGACTTCCATGCCGAGACGGCCGCGCGCGTATTTGGCGTGCCGGTGTCCGAGGTGACACCCGACCTGCGTAGCCGCGCCAAGGCCGTGAACTTTGGCATCGTGTACGGCCAGCAGGCCTATGGACTGTCGCAGTCGCTGCACATCTCGATGGCCGAGGCGCGCGACATGATCGATCGCTACTACGAGGCCTACCCGGGCGTGCGCACGTTCCTCGACAATGTGGTGGCGCGAGCCAAGCAGACGGGCTATGCCGAGACCATGTATGGCCGCAGACGCCATATTCCCGAGCTCAAGGCCAAAAACCCACAGCTCCGCGGCTTTGGTGAGCGCACGGCCATGAACCACCCCATGCAGGGCACCGCCGCCGACATCATCAAGATCGCCATGGCCCGCGTAAGCCGCCGCCTGGAAGAAGAGGGCTTTGCCGCCCACATGATCCTGCAGGTACACGACGAACTGGACTTTGAGTGCCCCGTCGATGAAGTCGAGCGCCTAACCACCATGGTCCGCGACGTCATGGAACACGTCGTAGACCTCCGAGTACCCCTAATCGCCGAAGCCTCAACCGGAGTAACCTGGGCCGACGCCAAATAGGAAAGCACTCGGTAAGGCAAGCTCGCCCAAGACGCAAGCCCCCACATACTTAAGATTTGGGACAAACACTACTGATTAATTTGTCCCACAGTAACCAAAACAGAGGGGAGCCCCTTCCAACAAGGGGCTCCCCTCTGCTCAAATCATTTCAGCTAAGTATCTAGACACTCAAGACGCCATCTTGGCGGCAGGAAAGTAAACCTAGGGCCTGGCCGGGCGGCACGGGTTAACTTTTCGTAGATTCCGCACGCAAAGAAAGCCACTTAATGTGGCTTTCGTCTTGCGCAGGACCTGACCGAGCGAAAAGATAACCCATGCCACCCGGCCAGGTCCGACGAGCCACGTTAACGAGCCGCCAAGATGGCGTCGATGAGCGTCAGTACGCCCCCGTCGTTGTTGCTCGGAATGCGCCATTTGGCATGCGCGTTCATGTGCTCCTCGGCATTGTCCACGATAAAGCTATGCCCGACGCGCTCGAGCATGGGAATATCGTTGTAGGTGTCGCCCACGGCGGCGGCGTCGGCGATATCGATGCCCAGGTGGTCGCACAGGTGCGCGACGCCCGACCCCTTGTCGACGCCCAGGTTCATGAAGTCGATCCACTCGCGCCCGGCGTTGGTGACGTAGAGCTTGTCCGAGAACTCGGGGCTGTAGTCCTCGCGAAACGCTGGCTCGGCATCGTAGGCGGGGAAGAAGATCGAAATCTTGTTGGACTCGATATCAAGGCCCTCAAAGCTATCGACGTAGTTGATCGTGTTGTAGTACACGCTGATCTCGTCGTGGTACTGATGGTCGCGGGCGAGCACATAGAACTCGTCGTAGCAGCACAAGACGGGAACGGCACGCGGGTCCTCCGAGGCACGGGCGAGCACCTGCTGATACAGCGCCACATCGATGTTGCTCTTATAGATATAGCTGCCGCGATAGATGACGCAGGCTCCGTTGTCGGGACAAAAAGCAAGGCGGTTCTTAATGTTTTCGAACATTTCCTCGAGTTTGGGGGCGGGGCGTCCGCTGGCGGGGCAGAATACAATGCCTGCGTCGGCGAGCTTGTCCAGGCGCTCATCAAGACCCTGCGGCAACACGCGCTTGTCGGTGAGCAGCGTCTTGTCCATGTCGACGGCGAGAATCTTAATGCTTCCGATATTGGTGTCCGATTCGTAAGTTTGCATAAAAGCGCGCCTTTCGTTTCGAAATTGTTTCAGACGTTATAACCATCAACCAGTAACTGAGCGTATTGTCGCAGGAACGGAGCGTATTTGCACCACGCTTCACAAAGTAATGAAAAAACTTTTCAGAAATTTGAATTTGTCGCTTGTGCTGCGGGCACTTTAGCGTAATATAGCGACCATCGAAAACGGAGACGGAAATACAACCGCTTACCGAAGAAAAGGTACCGTTTACGATATTAGAATTGCGCCCGGCGATAGGTGAAAGGAGAGGCAGATGCAGTTCGTAAAGATCATCACCACTGCAGATAATGCCATCCGACGCCAGCGCGCAATTTCCCGACGACGATAACAATCGTCTCTGTTCGTATGGGGTGAAATGCCCCAACAGAGTCATTTTGGGGTCGTTGGGTTTTAGCACGATATAAACGCATGTTTCTAGGGCATGCTGTGCTGCTTTTTGCTATTTAACCTGATATTGCACGGTTTTTTGACCTCGAAATGACTTGCAACTGACCGATGTTCTAACTAGCTACCAAGGGCGAAAGGAAACAGCCATGAGCAAGGAAAAAGTCGTTCTCGCATATTCCGGTGGTCTTGATACATCCGTATGTGTCAAGTGGCTCCAGGACGAGAAGAATCTCGATGTCGTTTGCGTCTGCGGCAACGTGGGCCAGGAGGAGACCGGCTTGGATGCCAAGAAGCAGAAGGCGCTTGACCTGGGCGTTCTCGATTGCCAGGTGCTCGACCTGCGCGACGAGTTCTCCGATGAGTTCCTGACTAAGGCCATCGCCGCAAACTCCATGTACGAGAACAAGTACCCGCTGCTCTCCGCGCTGTCTCGCCCGCTGCTCGCCAAGAAGCTTGTCGAGGTCGCTCACGAGTTTGGCGCGACCTACGTCGCCCACGGCTGCACCGGCAAGGGTAACGACCAGGTTCGTTTTGAGGCTGCCGTCAAGGCCCTCGACCCCGAGCTTAAGGTTATCGCCCCGGTTCGCGAGTGGGATCTGAAGTGCCGTCCCGATGAGGTTGCCTATGCTCACGCCCACAACGTGCCGGTTCCCGAGGGCGCCAACGACAACCCCTATTCCATCGACGACAACCTGTGGGGTCGCGCCATCGAGTGCGGTCACCTGGAGGATCCCTGGAACGAGCCGCTCGACGACGCCTGGGTTATGACCAAGAACCCCGAGGACACGCCGGACACCCCGACCTACACCGAGATTGAGTTTGAGGCGGGCAAGCCCGTCGCCGTCGATGGCAAGAAGATGAAACTCTCCGAGATCGTCATCGCCCTCAACAAGATTTCGGGTGACAACGGCTTTGGCCGTCTCGACCTGGTCGAGGATCGTCTGGTGGGCCTCAAGAGCCGTGAGTGCTACGAGGTTCCTGGCGCCCTGACGCTCATCACCGCCCACAAGGCGCTCGAGGACATCTGCGTCGAGGGCGACCTGCTCAAGACCAAGATTAAGCTCGAGCAGGATTGGGCCACCGCCGTGTACAACGGCCAGTGGTACAGCCCGCTCAAAAACGCGCTCGATGCCTTTATGGCCGACACCCAGAAGTTCGTGACCGGCACCGTCCGTCTGAAGTTCTTTAAGGGCAACTGCCATGTCGTCGGCCGCAAGAGCCCGTTTAGCCTGTATGACTACGGTCTGGCTACCTACGACCGCGACACTACGTTTGACGAGAAGGCCAGCGCCGGCTTTATCGAGATCGATACGCTGTCGCTCAAGACGTGGGCTAAGGTCCAGGGCCCCAGCTCTGCTGCCGCCCAGGCCTAGCGCCTCCTTCCTTTGGTATCCGCGCGGCCCATCCGCGTGATACATAACGGGCGCATGGGGTCCCTACCTTTCGTTATGCTTGCTGACACTTCTTAACATCGGTGGCCCCTACGTTCCGCCCGCATATATGATGCCGCGTCTGCGGCTGAGTCCGAGCCCCGCCGGGGTTGTCCGGCGGGGCTCCTCCTATCAATTTGACGGCCCTGCGCCTATATATATGGGGAGTATCCATTATGTTCAATGCTATCGCGCATGCTTTACTTGCCCTCGCGCCCGAGTTCGATGCTGCAAAGGTCGAGGACGTTCCTATGAGCCTAAAGGCCTGGATCGATGGTTCGCAGGGCAACATTCGGAGGGAGACGCTGGGCGCCAAGTGCATGGCGCGTCACTTCTTTGCAAATTAGCTATATGGCCTCGCACATGGTGGGGAATATGCAAAACTAGCGGTTGAGAAATCGCTTTAGCGACAGGGCGCATTGCTTTGGGCGCTTGTTTTGGGATTTGATGAAAGGGGACGGTTCCATGGCTCTTTGGGGCGGTCGTTTTGAGGCAGGCGTGGCCGAGGTCACGCAGGAGTTTGGCGCGTCGTTGCCGGTTGACAAACATCTCTATAAGCAGGATATCGCCGGATCTAAGGCACATGCCAAGATGCTGGCGGCCCAGGGCATTATCAGCGCCGAGGATGAGCAGGCGATTGCCGAGGGCCTGACCGGAATCGAACAGGATATCGATGCCGGCAACTTCACCTTCGATATCAACGACGAGGACATCCATATGTCCATCGAGAGCGAGCTGACGCGTCGCATCGGCGAGGCCGGCAAGCGCTTGCATACCGGACGTTCGCGCAACGACCAGGTGGCGACCGATACGCGCCTGGGCGTCAAGGCGTTGGCCAAGGAGCTCATGGAGGCCAACCTGCAGTTGCGCCACGTGCTGGTGGATGCGGCCAAGAAGTACGACAAGGTGATTCTGCCGGGTTACACGCACATGCAGCATGCTCAGCCCGTGCTGCTGTCACATCATCTGCTGGCGTATTCCTGGATGTTCGCGCGCGACTTTACACGTCTGAAGGCCGCCTTTGATGCCGCTGACAACTGCCCGCTGGGTGCTGCCGCGCTTGCCGGTACGAGCTATCCGCTCGATCGCCAGATGACGGCTGCCGAACTTGGCTTTGCGGGCGTGATTCCCAACTCGCTCGATGCGGTTTCCGACCGTGATTTCCTGCTCGATTTGCATTACGCCGGATCCGTCATGGCGATGCACCTGTCGCGTCTTTCCGAGGAGATCGTGCTGTGGTCGAGCTCCGAATTTGGCTTTATCACGCTTTCAGACTCCTACTCCACTGGCTCGTCCATCATGCCGCAGAAGAAGAATCCCGACTTTGCCGAGCTTATCCGCGGTAAGAGCGGTCGCGTGTACGGCAACCTGGTGCAGCTGCTGGTAACCATGAAGGGCCTGCCGCTCGCTTATAACAAGGACTTGCAGGAGGACAAGGAGGGCGCGCTCGATACCGCTCACACGCTCATGCAGTGCCTGTCCGTTATGGCCGGAATGATTTCGACCTGGACCGTCAACGAGGATGCCATGGCGCGCGAGTGCGGCGTGGGGCATCTTGCCGCCACCGATGTTGCCGATTACCTGGCTAAGCGTGGTCTGCCGTTCCGTGAGGCACATGCCGTGGTGGGCCATCTGGTCCTGATGTGTGAGAAGCACGGCTGCAATCTTGAGGACCTGCCGTTTGAGGTGTTCCAGGAGGCAAGCCCGCTCTTTGAGCGCGATATTACCGAGGCGCTCGACATCCCGTCGATCGTTGCCGCGCGCACGACCGAGGGCGGCACCGCTCCTGCCGCCGTTGCCGTGCAGTTGGGGCGCGCCGAGACGCAGCTTGCGGCCGATGAGGGCGTGTTTGGCTCGTTGACCAAGGTCGTCGAGATGGGCCACGGAGCTAATTAGCTTATTGGATGCGTCTGTCTGGTGCGTTCATCATATCTTGCCTTTACGGGTGCCTGCTACGGTGGGCGCCCGTTTTGTTATAGAGAAGGAAGGAGCTTGTCGAGAACTTCTGTAGGACCTTTGGGCAGGTTGTGAAGGGGGCACGTTCGCGGGTGGCAACCGACCGCCCGCTCTGTTCGATGTGGTTGATGAGCGGTCGGATGGTACTCTAATCGGGCTTCGAAACAGAAGTGACACATATGGAGCGCTTTAATAAATTGCAGCGTTTCAATAAACAGCTTTTTGTTTAACTGCAGCTAAAACTCTGTTACGATGCAGTCCAGGCGGGTGCCGGAATGGGACTTGGGCACGCGCGAACCTACTTGAAAGGCTACCTTATGGCTATCGAGAAGACCTTCATCATGATTAAGCCCGACGCCGTGCGCGATCGCAAGATCGGCGAGATCGTTGCTCGCATTGAGCGCAGCGGCCTTGTTATCGAGCGCATGGAGATGACCACGCTCGAGCGCGCTACCGTCGAGGAGCACTACGCCCATCTGGCCGACAAGCCCTTCTTTGGCGGTCTCTGCGACTTTATGACGAGCGGTCCGGTCGTCAAGATGGTCGTTTCCGGCCTCTCCGCTGTCTCCAAGATGCGCACCCTTATGGGCGCCACCAACCCGCTTGATGCTGCCCCCGGCACCATTCGCGGCGACTTTGCTGTCGATGTCAACGCCAACGTGATCCACGGCTCCGACTGCCTGGAGAACGCCGAGATCGAGATCAAGCGCTTTTTTGGCTAAACCAGCTTTGACTCCTTAAAGCTGTTAGCGTGTGGCTTTGGCGCCGCGGAATTCCATCCGCGGCGCCCTTTTTATTCCAGTAGACTCTTGGTAAACCCCCACAAATCTACTAAAGAGCCCCCGTCCGGATGTTTCTTCCGGGCGGGGGCTGGCGTTAGCGTCGTATGGCTTTGTGAATCTTTAGGCCTCGTCGACGATCTTAAGGCCGCGCGTGTGGTCGATCTCGTTGAGGAGGTTAACGCGACGCTCGTGACGGCCGCCCTCAAACTCGGCGTCGAGCCACTCGTCGACGATCATCTTGGCGAGCTCGGAGCCAACGACGCGGGCGCCAAAGGCGAGCACGTTGGTGTTGTTGTGCATGCGGGAGAGCTTGGCGCTGAAGGGCTCGGAGCACACGACGGCGCGTACGCCCTCGACCTTGTTGGCAGCCAGGCTGATCCCGACGCCGGTACCGCAGATCAGGATGCCCAGGTCGACGTCGCCGTTGGCAACGGCCTTACCCACCTTGTAGCCGGCGATGGGGTAGTCAAAGCTCTCGGAGGTGTCGGTGCCAAAGTTCACGACCTCGCAGCCGCGCTCCTTCAGGTGCTCGGAAATGATGTTCTTGAGCTCGACGGCGGCGTGGTCGTTACCGATACCGATCTTCATGGATGGTTCCTCTCTGGTCTGTGCGGCGCAAATGCTAAAGGTGTTTACCGCGTTCGACTGCATGATAGCGCGACTTTTGTGTAAACGCTCGGGCGTTTTTTGATCAAACGCTTTAGCAGGCAACAAGACCCGCTTTTCATGAATGAATGCCGCCAGTTTGTGCTTGAGCGCCGTCCGCCGGAACCATGGTTGCGGTTTTTGATGCATTGTTATCAAATAAAGGAGCCAACTTTTTTGAGAGTCCAGCCCGTTATGCAAGCAGGAGATACCTATGCCTACCGATTCCATCCGTGATGCCGCGTTTTGCGATGTTTTGAACCGCGAGCTTGTCTGTGCGCTCGGCTGCACCGAGCCTATTGCCGTTGCCTATGCAGCGGCGTTGGCGAGCCAGACGCTCGGTTGCGAACCCGATCATATGGACGTTGCCTGCTCGGGCAACATCATTAAGAACGTTAAGAGCGTGACCGTGCCCAACTCGGGCGGTATGCACGGTATCGAGGCTGCGGCCGTGCTGGGTGCCGTGGGCGGTGACGCCAAGAGCGCGCTCGAGGTGCTCGAGAGTGTTGACGATGCAGACCGCGCTCGCGTGACCGAGCTGCTCGCCGACGCTGACTACTGCGACGTGTCGCTTGTCGAGGGTGTGCCTAACCTCTATATCAAGGTAACTGCCACTGCCGGGGGCCATACCGCGGTCGTCGAGATTACCGACCACCACACCAATGTTACGTGCCATACGCTCGACGGTATTCCGGTGTGTGGCAAGTCGGCGGGGGAGTGTGCCGCCTGCGCCGAGCGCGTCGTGGCCGAGCGTGCCGCCGATAAGGCCGACACGCCCATGTCGATCGAATCCATCATCGACTTTATCGAGGACGGCGACATCGAGGGTGCTCGCGCCGCCGTTGAACGTCAGATTGAGCTGAACGGCGCAATCAGTGCCGAGGGCCTGGCGCACGCTTGGGGCGCCGAGGTAGGCCGTACGCTGCTGGGCGCTCGTGCCGACGACGTCGCCTGCCGTGCCCGTGCCCGTGCGGCCGCCGGGTCCGATGCCCGCATGAACGGCTGTGCGCTGCCGGTCGCCATTGTGTGCGGCTCGGGCAACCAGGGCATTACCTGCGCACTGCCCGTTATGGAGTATGCCGACTACCTGCGTTGCGACAACGAGCGCCTGGTGCGCGCCGTGATGCTGTCCGACCTTATCGCCGTGCATATCAAGAGCTATATTGGTGCGCTCTCGGCGTTTTGCGGCGCTATTTGCGCCGCGTGCGGTGCCGGTGCCGCGATTACCTGGCTGTGTGGCGGCACGCGCGAACAGATTGGTGCGACGGTCTCGAACACGCTCGGCAACGTGGGCGGTATCGTGTGCGACGGCGCCAAGGCGAGCTGTGCCGCCAAGATTTCCGCTGCCGTCGATGCGGCGATTCTGGGCCACGATATGGCCATGCAGGGCCGCGGCTTCCGCGCCGGCGAGGGTCTGATCCAGGATACCGTCGAGGAGACGATCGCGAGCATGGGCTATGTGGGCCGTGTGGGCATGAAGGATACCGATGTCGAGATTCTCAACATCATGATCGGCAAAACCCAAGTGTGCTAGGACAGTTCGTCGGCTACTTGGTGTTCGTAGAAGGCTTCTACTACGGCGTTAAAGTCGCGGGCGAAGTCTTCCATGGTTCCGCGCCAGGTGGCTCGGCCGGGTTTTCCCTGACCAACATAGGCAGTCTGAATGCCGCAGGCGGGGCTGGGGAAGTCACGCTTGGGGTCGTTGCCAACCATAAGGACCTCGTGCGGCTCAAGCCCCATCACCTGAAGCTGCTCTAGATAGTAGGTGGCATCGGGCTTGCAGCGGGTGGTGTTTCCCATGTGCGTGACGAGCTCAAAGGGGGCGTCGGCCAGGTCGCCCCAACCCATGCGGCACTCGATGGCCCCCTGCGGAAAGCTGGGGTTGGTGAAGAGCGCGCAGCGCAGGCCCGCGTCCTGTACGGCCTGAAGCGCGGCGTGCGCACCCGGCATGGCTTTCGCATTTATCATGTCATCGTTCTTGTGCGGCAGGACTTCGCAGTCGTAGTAGGTAAACGCCTCGTAGATAAGTGGGTCCGAGAGGCAAATGCCGCACCGGCGCTCAACCTCTTCTTGGTAGAACTCAAGATTGGTGCGATTGTCCGTGCCGCTGCGGCGATTGGCGTTGAGGTCGACCAGGATGGTGCCGAGGCGTGTCATCGTGCCACCGCGGCTGCGGCGCCCGATATCCGCGAGCATCGACGAGACATCCTTAAAATAGCGAAGGATGAACGCGTTGAGGTTGATGCTAAGAAGCGTTTCGTCCATATCGAAAACGACTGCTTTGAGCACGCGGGCACCTTTCTCGAAAAATCGTTCCAGAATCGTATGTCTGGGATACTTTACCCCAAAGCAGTATGCTTCACTGCTTATCGTCAACTTGTGGAGACAGTCGTTCACAAGATTGCGAAAAAGTCTCCATACGAGTAAAAAATCGCAGTTCACGCTTGAAATCGAAGTGATTTCCCCGTAATCTATACGAACGTGATTGCATAAGCGTCACATCAGTATCTGTCGGCTCCCGAGTGTTCCTAAACGTTGTGTGCTTGTCGCACCCTTCTGTAGGTCCTAGCAATCGGGGCCCCGTAGTTCGAAAGGGGTCCACCTTTGAGTGAGATTCAGAACTCGTCCATTTTCTCTCTTGACGATGTCAACGAGGAGGAGATGAACAACCTCATCGACGGTACGATTACCGACTTTGATGAGGGCGATCTCGTTAACGGCACTGTCGTTAAGATCGAGCATGACGAGGTGCTCGTTGACATCGGATTCAAGTCCGAGGGCGTTATCCCGGTCCGCGAGCTGTCCATCCGCAAGGACGCTAACCCTGCAGACATCGTTGCACTCGGTGATCCCATCGAGGCTCTGGTTCTCCAGAAGGAGGACAAGGACGGTCGTCTGGTCCTGTCCAAGAAGCGTGCCGAGTACGAGCGTGCTTGGAACCGCATCGAGGAGAAGTTCAACTCCGGCGAGAACGTCGAGGGCGAGGTTATCGAGGTTGTCAAGGGCGGCCTGATCCTCGACATCGGCCTGCGTGGCTTCCTGCCCGCTTCCCTCGTCGACCTCCGTCGCGTCAAGGACCTCACCTCTTACATGGGCACCCGCATCGAGGCCCGCGTCATCGAGATGGACCGCAACCGCAACAACGTCGTCCTCTCCCGTCGCGTCGTGCTCGAGGAGTCCCGTAAGGCCGAGCGCTCCGAGATCCTGTCCAAGCTCAAGTCTGGCATGCGTCTCCAGGGTACCGTTTCCTCCATCGTCGACTTCGGCGCCTTCGTCGACCTCGGCGGTATCGACGGCCTCATCCACATCTCCGAGCTCTCCTGGAACCACGTCAACCATCCTTCCGAGGTTGTCAAGGTCGGCCAGGAGGTCGAGGTCGAGGTTCTCGACGTCGATCTCAACCGCGAGCGCATCTCCCTGGGTCTCAAGCAGACCACCGAGGATCCGTGGCGCGCACTGGTCAAGAAGTACCCCGTCGGCGCTATCGTCGAGGGCACTGTGACCAAGCTTGTCCCGTTTGGCGCTTTCGTCGACTTGGGCGAGGGCATCGAGGGCCTGGTGCACATCTCCGAGATGGCCAACAAGCACGTCGACCAGCCTTCTCAGGTCACCCACGTGGGCGACAAGGTTCAGGTCAAGGTCATGGAGATCGACCTCGACCGTCGTCGTATCTCCCTGTCCATGAAGTCCGCTGCTGAGACTCTGGGCGTCGAGATCGAGGTTACCCCGCTGCCTTCCGAGAAGAAGGACGAGGAGACTGACGCCGAGTAAATCGGTTTGACGATCACTTGTTTTAAGGGATCCGTCCGTAATGGACGGGTCCCTTTTTGCATTTGGCACCGAGATGCGCAATGCTGCCGGGCTGTCCACAGGCTATTGAATTGTTGGTGCATGAAAAAAGCCGACATCCCGCCTCGGGGAGGAGGCGGGAACGCACCGAGTAGACGGAGGGGTGCGGAGCGCGGTCGCGTCTCGACTGACAACGTTGCCCATCGACGGGATTATTGTAGCGCATGGGCGCTTCTTGGTTTATCGTGTCGAGCGCTTGTGTTGTGCCGTTGCCTGTGGCGGCGGTGTGCTACACTCTTGCACTGCTGAGTGGGCCAGACGGTCGCGCGATGTACTGCTTGCGGTACGCGTGAGGAAAGTCCGGGCTCCAGAGGGCGGGATGCCGGCTAACGGCCGGGCGGAGTGATCCGACGGAAAGCGCCGCAGAAAAGAAGACTCCCACCTGCGTCGCAAGGCGTAAAGGGAAAAGCTGAAACGGTGGTGTAAGAGACCACCAGCGTCGTGGCAACACGGCGGCTTGGCAAGCCCCATCCGGAGCAAGCGCGAATAGGAACGCTATGGGCCGGCCCGGTCCGCGTTCGGGTAGCGTGCGTGGAGCTGCACGGTAACGTGCAGACAAGATAAATGACCGTTCACGACAGAACCCGGCTTATAGGCCCACTCAGCAACTATGTTGACGCTGCGAACCCGTCAGCGCGGCAATCTGCCTTTCAAGCCTTCGGGCATGACCATAAGGTCAATGCCCTTGGCTTTCAAGGCACCTTGCTCGCGCTGACGGGTTCTCGCTATCGTTGACGGATTCATCGGCGGTTCCGTTCTTGTTGGCGAGGGCAACGGTGCTGTTTCTGCCGTATTATTGAGGCTGTTTGTTGCTGCGCTTTATTTTGTTGAGGGGCTTTGTTGGACAGCTATTTTACTCTGCAATCGAATATTGAGGTTTCGGGCGAGTTTGTGGACCGCAAGAGCCGGTTTATTGCCCAGCTGGTCCATATTGAGTCCGAGGACGAGGCGAATGCCTTTATCGAGATGGTTCGCAAGCGTCATTATGACGCTCGACACAATGTTCCCGCGTGGATTTTGGTCGATGGACGCGAGCGCCAGAGCGATGATGGTGAACCGAGCCGCACGAGTGGTATGCCGACGCTCGAGGTGCTGCGCGGTGCGGGGCTCAAAAATGTTTGCTGCGTAGTGACACGCTATTTTGGTGGCACGCTGTTGGGGCCTGGTGGTTTGGTGCGCGCCTATACCGCGGCGACGCAGGCGGCGGTGGCCGCGGCTCAGGAGGCCGGGCAGATCGTCGAGATGACGAGCGTCGTGCCGGTTGATGTGCATGTGGCCTATCCACAGTATGAGCAGGTGCTTCGCTTGGCGCAGGATTCGGGTGCCAAGGTTTCGGATACCGATTACGCGGATGCTGTGACACTTCACTTGGTGTTTAAAGCGGGGGAGCAAGAGCCGTTTTGCGCTAAGATGCGCGAGCTTATGGCGGGGCGCGAGGAGATTGAGGTCAGCGCTCCCGAGTTTGCTGAGTTCTAACGACGACGGCCGGCGTGCATTTGGATGAATCCCAAGCGCGCCGGCTGTCGTTTTATGTCGCTGCCGTTTACTCGGCGAGCTGCTTTAGTACATCGCAGGCGATTTCGACGGCATCGTCGATGCAACCGGGGCAGCTGCGGAGCGGACCCTTATCCGATCCGACGCCCTTGAGCGTGCCGCAGACGGTCGTCGTGTTCTTCTCGCCAAAACGTTTGGCGATCTCGCGCGACAGTTTGTAGGTCTGGCCCTTGGTCTTGGGGTTTTCCATGCTATCGCTCATTACAAAGCCCATGATGGCCACGGCGCCCGAGATGGCGCCGCAAGTTTCGGTCATGCCGCCCATGCCGGCGCCAAAGCCCTCGGTGAGGGTAAAGGCGACTTGGGGGTCAAGCCCGACGGCGGGCGCGAGCGTGCAGGCGACGGCCTGCGCGCAATTAAAGCCACTGGCGTGGTACTCGGCAGCCTGAGCCTGACAGGCGGTGATGTCGAGCTGGGCTGTATCGATTTGCTTCATCGTTGTCTCCTTGGTCACGGTGTACCCACCTATGGTACCCATGACGGGGCATGTAATCATCGAGAGCTTCATGTATGCCTCATGTATATCCATCGAATAAATGCCTAAGGCTGAGACGAATGCCCCTGATTTATTTGTTTCATAACCTATCGGCGGGATGGGTTGAGAGGGGTGCGGGGTAGCGGTATCGTGAACCGAATAAAAACAAAACCCAAGTAAGGGAGTTGGATATGAGCGAGCAGACCATCGGAACTACATGTGTTCAGGGCGGCTATCACCCGGGAGATGCCGAGCCGCGCCAGGTGCCCATCTACCAGTCCACCACGTGGAAATACGACACGTCCGAGCACATGGGCAAGCTGTTTGACCTGGAGGAGTCGGGCTACTTCTACAGCCGTCTGCAGAATCCCACGTGCGATCTGGTTGCCGCCAAGATCTGCGAGATGGAGGGCGGCACCGCTGCGATGCTCACGAGTTCGGGCATGGCCGCGAACTTCCTCGCGATCTTTAACGTGGCCGGTGCCGGTGATCACGTGGTCGCGAGCTCTGCTATCTACGGCGGTACGTATAACCTGCTCGCCCACACCATGGGCCGCATGGGCGTGGCTTGCACGTTTGTCGCCCCCGACTGCACCGATGAGGAGCTGGAGGCAGCCTTTGAGCCCAATACCAAGCTCGTCTTTGGCGAGACGATTGCCAACCCCGCCCTTGCCGTGCTCGATATTGAGCGCTTTGCCAAGGCCGCGCATGACCACGGCGTGCCGCTGATGGTCGACAACACCTTCCCGACGCCCGTGATGTGCCGTCCCTTTGAGTGGGGCGCCGACATCGTCACGCACTCTACCACCAAGTACATGGATGGGCATGCGGCCTACCTGGGTGGCGTGATCGTCGACCACGGCCAGTTTGACTGGATGGCCCATGCAGACAAGTTCCCGGGTCTCACCACGCCCGACGAGAGCTATCACGGCGTGACCTATGCCGAGAAGTTCGGCCGTGAGGGCGCCTTTATTACCAAGGCCACCGCGCAGCTCATGCGCGACCTCGGCCCCATGCAGAACCCGCAGGCGGCATTCTTCTTGAACAGCTCGCTCGAGAGCCTGCATGTGCGCATGCCGCGTCATTGTGAGAACGGCCTGGCCGTTGCTAAGTTCCTGCAGAGCCATCCCAAGGTGCGCTTTGTGAGCTATCCGGGCCTGGAGGGCGATAAGTACTATGACCTGGCTCAGAAGTACATGCCCAACGGTACCTGCGGCGTCGTGAGCTTTGGCTTTAACGGTGGTCGCGCGGCGGCCGAGACCTTTATGAAGAGCCTTAAACTCGCCCAGATCGCCACGCATGTGGCCGATGCTCGCACCTGCTGCCTGCATCCCGCTAACGCCACGCACCGTCAGATGAACGATGAGGAGCTCATCGCCTGCGGCATCTCCGCCGACATGGTGCGCCTGTCGTGCGGCCTCGAGGACACGGCCGATCTGATTGCCGACCTTGAGCAGGCGCTCGAGCAGTGCTAGGCTAGCTTCTCGTATGAAGCGACGGAGCCTCTTGGGGTTCCGGTGACATATAGTTCCGATTCCGTAGGCGGGACCCCAATCGCGACTGTTCGCAGGCGATTGGGGCCCCGTTTTTGCGTTGCACCACTCGAAAGGATGGATATGGAGAAAACCGCAGAGCAGCTGCGCCGCGAGCACATTGCCCTTGAGGGCGAAACCCATGGCAAGAACAAATGGGCGATTCTGTTTACCGTGCTCATCATGACGTTTATGTCGTGTCTGGATTCGACCGTCGTGACCGTGGCGTTGCCCGTGATGCAAAAGGAGCTGGGCGTGGGCCTCGACCGCATCCAGCTGGTGAGCTCGGTGTACCTGCTTGCGACATGCGTGGCTATGCTGCCGTTTGGCCGCTTGGGCGACGTGCGCGGCAAGGTGGGCGTATTCCAGCTGGGCGTAATCGTTTTTACGGCCGGCTCGCTGCTTTGCGGCCTTTCGAGTTCGCTCGAAGTTCTTATTCTGGCACGTATTGTTCAGGGCGTCGGTTGCGCGGCGGCCATGGCTAACAACATGGGTATCATCACCGAGTCGTTTCCGGCGCGCGAGCGCGGTCGTGCCATGGGTATCCTCGCGACCTTCGTGGCCCTCGGCATGATGTGTGGCCCCGTGCTCGGCGGCATGCTGGTGGCAAGTTTTCCCTGGGAGAGCATCTTCCTCATCAACCTGCCCATTGGCGTCATCTCGTTTATCGTGGGGCTCTACACGCTGCCGCATGTTAAGCCGGAGGCCGGCAAGCGTCCCATGTCCATGATCGAGGCCGCTCGTCGCTGCTTTGCAAATTCGGCCTTCACCATCAACCTAGCCTGCATGCTCATCGTGTTCGTTGGCATCGGTGCATCTGAGTTTGTGCTGCCGTTCTATTTCCAGGATGCCCATGGCTTTAGCTCCGATATTTCCGGACTGCTCTTTTTGGCGCTGCCGATGGTGAATGCCTTTATCGGGCCGCTTTCGGGTACGGTTTCGGACCGTGTTGGCTGCGAGGGTCCCACGGCGGTCGGCCTGGGTGTGTACGTATGCGGTCTCTTTGCGGTAAGCATGCTCGACGAGCACTCCTCCATCCCTGTGATCGTGTGCTGTGTCGCGTTTATGTCGTGCGGCACGTCGATTTTCCAGAGCCCCAATAACTCCCTGTACATGGGCTCGGCTCCGCGCGAAGCGCTCGGCTTTGCGGGCAGCCTGGGTAGCCTTGCGCGCTATGCGGGTATGGCAGTGGGCATTACGGCGGCATCGCATATCCTCTATGGGCAGATGAGTGTGGCGATGGGCGAGGCCGTGACCAGTTTCGTTGCAGGCCGTCCGGATGTGTTCTTATTCGGCTTTCGCTCGGTGTTCTACGTGCTCATGGCTGTGGCCGCTGTGGGCTTTGCGCTCGCCATGGTGCGTTTGGTGAAGATGTGCGCCCGCCATTAGCGTGTTGGGAGGCTGTCTGCCACGATTCGCGCCGTCCCAAAAAGACTGGTTTGTGGTGCGATGTGGCTTGTGGGACGGGCGGGGGTCGGTCCGTGGTAGACTATCGAACAACGTTTATTAATCGCGCGGTATCGTTGCCGCGAGAAGGGGTTGCGCCATGCAGGAGCTTGAGGATCGTATTCGCCATGACGGCATCGTAAAGGCCGGTAACGTCCTTAAGGTTGATGCCTTCCTCAACCACCAGTGCGACGTTGAGCTGTTCGATCACATGGGCGCTGAGTGGGCCCGTCTGTTCGAGGGCGTCGAGATCAACAAGATCCTGACGATCGAGGCTTCGGGCATTGGCATGGCCTGCATCGCAGCTCAGCATTTTGGCGGCGTGCCGGTGGTCTTTGCCAAGAAGGCCCAGTCCATTAACCTCGACGGCGAGCAGTATGCTACGACCATCTACTCCTTTACCAAACAGAAGGAGTACCCGGTTATCGTGGGCAAGCGTTTCCTGTCCGAGGGCGATAAGGTCCTGATTATCGACGACTTCCTGGCCAACGGCTGCGCGCTCGAGGGTCTTATCAAGATCTGTGAGGCCGCGGGTGCCGAGGTTGCTGGCATTGGCATTGCGGTGGAGAAGGGCTTCCAGGGCGGTGGCGATAAGCTCCGCGAGCGCGGCTTCCGCGTTGAGAGCCTGGCTCGCATTGCCGATATGGACTGCGAGAACGGCGAGATCACCTTCGCCTAAGCGCGAAACACAAGCGATTGGTATGCGATGTGACAAAGGGACTGTCCCTTTGTCACATTTTTTGTATGAGGGGAGGTGTTGATATGGATGAGAACAAGATGGGATGGCGCGAGTACGCGCGCTATGCCGAGATGTCGGTCGAGGAGTTGGCACGCGACTGCGAGGTTCAGGTGTTTCGTGCGACGGGCCCGGGTGGCCAGGGTGTGAACACGACAGACTCTGCGGTGCGCATGAAACATGGGCCCACGGGAATTGTCGTGACGGCGCGCGAGAGCCGTAGTCAGTTTCAGAATCGTGCGAGCTGTCTGCGTAAGCTGAGGGCAGAGCTTGAGCGTCGTGGCCGTCCACCGCGCCGTCGCGTCAAGACCAAAGTGCCACAGCGATCGCGCCAGCGCAGGCTCAACGACAAACACTTCAACGCCATTAAAAAGGCTAACCGTCGCAACCCGGGCGGGGAGGAATGATCTTCTCAATAAGTTGCGGTGAAATAGGGACTGTTTCGCGGCTTTAACTGCATAAACAGTCCCTATTTCACCGCAACTTAGGTGGGGTTAGCGGGTTGGGTGCCAGACTTGGAGGGCGCCGGGTAGGATGTCGACTTCGATGCGCGAGGCGACGATGGGCTCGCCGTCGGCCTGGATGGGGTAGTCGGGCTCCTCAAAAGTTAGCTCGGCATGGCGGCAGCGGCGCATGCGAACCGGTGGCAACTTGGTATGGTGGCCGTCCTTGGCCGAAAGGAACATAGGCAGGGCTACCGCGCGAGGGACGGGGCCGCAGGCGTAGCAGACGTCGAGCATGCCGTCGCAGGGGTCGGCATCGGGGCAGATGCGATAGCCCGAGCCATAGGTAGGACCAAGCTGAATCGCCATGATGATCGCCCTCACGCGCTCGGCGGGCGCGCCGTCAAAGCTGACTGTCATGGGGTAGTTGCGATAGCGCAGGCCAAACTGCTCAAGTCCCGAAAGGGTGTAGAGCGGAGCACCCGTCAAGCCGGTCTTTTTGCGCAGCTCGGTGGTGCCAAGGCCGATGGCGGCATCAATACCGACGGAGAGCGTCTGGTCGTAATGCTCGACGATCGCCTCGCCGCTGCCGCTTGCGGGGTTCCATGAGCGAATCCGCCCGATGTCCTGACGCTGCAGCTCACAGGTGAGTAGCGCGCCAAAATCCTTGCCGGAGAAATCTTCGATATCGAGCGTTTGGGCAAAATCGTTGCCGGAGCCAACGGGCAGGACCGCAAGGGCGGGGCGGGCGTCCTGCTTTTGCGTCATAAGCCCGTTGACGACCTCGTGAATCACGCCGTCGCCGCCAAGGGCGATAACGGTGCGATAGCCCTGAGCCTGTGCGGCCAGCTTCTTGGCGTGTCCCATACGCTCGGTCAACACCAGGTCAAACTGGGATGCGCGTGCAGTCATGTCCAAAAATCGTTGCAGGCGCTCGGCAACTTCGCGCGCCGCACCCGACTGGGCGGCTGGGTTAGCGATGATGAGCGTGCGACCAAAATCAGTTGCGTGCATGGGGCGACTCCCGGCGTGTGACATGACAGTGCGGTCGCGTTCAGGTCGAATTGCCCCCGATTGTGGCTGCACGGCGATTATTACATCTACTCTATCAGGTCGTTGTGGCGCTCGATAGCATCCGCTACCGTACCGCCCTCATCCACAATAAGCGAGCGGCGCTTGGGTGAGATGATGCGCTGGGCGGAGTACACGCCGCGGTGTCCGCCGGTTAGGTAGCTGATAAAGGCCACGATGACAAAGAACCCAGCGGCCGTGCCGTGGAACAGGTCGATGGCCATCATGCAGGTGGTGATGGGCACGTTGAGGCCGGCGCAGAACACGCCGAGCATGCCGAGAGCCGCCAGAAAACTGGGGTCAAGCCCGGTAAGGCAGCCGATCCAGCCACCGAGTGCCGCACCGATGCCAAACAGGGGCGTGACCTCGCCGCCTTGGAAGCCCGCGCCCAGGGTAAGCGCTGTGACGACCAACTTGATGGCTGCGTCCGCCAGGGTGGTGTTGCCGGCAAATCCGGCGCCGGAAAGCCACGTGGAAAGGCCGGCGTAGTCCCAGGCGTCAAGGAGGGCATAGGCGGCCAAAACCACGAGTGCGCCCACGAGTGCGCGAGTAAGGTAATTGGTGATAAAGCGACCGTAAAGGCTTTTGACGGTTCGAACCGACCAGGCAAAGAGGCGTGCCGTCAGACCGAAGATAATTGCGCTGATAACAACGATGACAACCGTCCGTGGTGTCATGTTGGGAACGCTGGCGATGACATTCGCCTCGTACTCGGTTCCCAAGGCAAGTGACGTAAAGTAGCCGGTAAACGAGGCGACGAGGCAGTAGAGGCCCGCGGTGTAGTCGATCTTGCCGATAAAGCACATCTCCATGCCAAAGAAAGCTCCAGCAAGGGGCGAGCCGAATACGGCGCCAAAGGCCGACGAGATGCCGGCGAGCATGAGGTCGTGGTGGTCATGCTTTTTGAGGTGGGCGAGGCTCGAGATGTTGCTGGCGATGGTGCCGCCAATCTGCACCGCGGCTCCCTCGCGACCGGCCGATCCACCCGTTAGGTGCGTGAGCGTGGAGCAGACGAAGGTGAGGACGGCCATGCGCATATGGATGAGGCGTGTGCCCAGAGCGGAGTCGATGACCAGGTTGTTGCCTCGTTTGGCAGCAAGGCCGTGGTTTTTGTACACCCATGCGGTGGCAATGCCCACAACGGGAAGCAATGCGTAGACCCACGCGTGGTGCTCGCGATAGTCGGTCGCGATATTCAGCGAGGCCAAAAACGCCCAAGCGGCAACGCCCATGGCGAGCGAGACGATGACGACGAGCGCGAGCAACTTGGCGCTCGCGAGTAGGTTGCGGGCGTTGCGGCGCGTGTCGGCAGCCAAGAGATGCTCGGAGCGGGTGAGCTGTTGCCTGCCTGCCATGATGACGTCATTAAGGGAGAAAAAGCCGCCGTCGTCGAGCGACTGGGAATGATCCTGCGCCTCGTTTGCGCTTTCGGGTTTGTCGGTAAAAGCCATACGTTCCTCTTTTGGGTTGCAACACGAGCATTATAGAACGTGCCAAACGTGACAAACCGGCTGGTTGGTTTTGGTTCTGTTTCGCCGTCCGTTACCGACAGGTGTATTCGTGGGCACGGGCCGTGTCGCCGTCGTGCGGCGCGGGATTATACTGAGATAAACATAAAGAATCGGCGCCCGTGATGTGCGCCGTTGCATGCTAGAGGTGTATATGGCAGAGAAACTCATTCCGTTGGAGGACGCACAGGCGATCGTCTTGTCGCACGTGAATCGCACCGGAGTTGTCGAGATTCCCGTGTGGCAGGCCGCCGGTCTTCCCTTGGCAGAGGACGCGGTGGCCGATATCGACATCTCGCCGTTTGCCAACAGCGCTATGGACGGATATGCCGTGCGCTCGGCGGATTTGGCGCAGGCATCTGGTGAGGCGCCGGTGACGCTCGACGTTATCGGACACGAGGCCGCGGGCCATGTGTTTGAGGGCACAATCGGCGCGGGCGAGACGGTCCGCATCATGACGGGCGCGCCGGTGCCCGAAGGTGCCGATGCCGTTGTGAAATACGAGATCGTTGATGTGCTCGACGGCGATGGCAACGAGGGCTCGCGTGCGAGGTTCTCGGCGCCGACAAAGGTGGGGGAGAACGTTCGCTCTGCCGCCGAGGAGGCCCATGCTGGCGATGTTGTGATGCACGCCGGCGAGGTCGTGGCTCCGGCGGGCGCTGGCTTGCTGGCGAGCGCCGGTTACGCGAGCGTGAAGGTCCATGCCGCTCCGCGCGTGGGCATCATCTCGCTGGGCACGGAGCTGGTCGCGCCGAACGAGCTGCCGGCGCGCGGGCAGATTCGCGACTCCAACTCGTCGGCGTTGATGGCCGAGGCGCTCGATGCCGGCGCCGAGCCCGTGTTCTACGGCATTGCGCCCGATGATGAGCGGGCGATTGCCGAGCTGGTGCATCGTGCCGTGCAGGAGTGCGATTTTGTCATTACGAGCGGTGGCGCCTCGGCAGGCGACTACGACTACGTGACGGCGCTGGTCCAGCGCGAGGGCGAGGTGCTGTTTGACCGCATCTCGATGCGTCCGGGCAAGGCCATCACGTTTGGGCTGCTCGGCGGCAAGCCGTCTCTGGGGCTTTCGGGCAATCCCGCGGCGGCGTATGTGGGCTTTGAGATGCTCGCCCGCCCGGCGATCCGCAAGATGCGCGGTTTTGCCGAGGGTACGCGTCCCGTGCAGCAGGCGATGCTCACGCACGGCGTGAAAAAGCGACAGCATCGCCGCTTCTTCGATCGCGCCACGGTTTTGCGCGACCCCGAGACCGGTGAGCTGTTGGTGACCGAGGCCAAGACGCAGAATTCGGCGTTGCTCGGCACGATGCAGCGGGCCAACTGCCTGCTGCGTATTGACGAAGGTCCGTGCGAGCTCAAGGCGGGCGACATCGTGGATGTTGTGCGTGTCGACCTGCCTGAGGGCGCCGTGTTGTAGGAGGAATGCTATGGAGCTGAAGATATCGATCGTGACGTGTTCGGATACGCGGGACCTTGCCCAGGACGAGGCTGGAGCCGCACTCGAGGAACTTATCGAGGCGCAGGGCTGGACGGTCGTCTCACATCTGGTCGTGCGCGACGACGTCAGCGAGATCGGTGATGCCATTGTGGAAGCCGCCGATGAGTGCCACGCCAATGTCGTGCTCACCTGCGGCGGCACGGGGCTTTCGATGCGCGATGTGACGCCCGAGGCGACGCGTGCCGTCTGCGATCGCGAGGTGCCGGGTATTGCCGAGGCGATCCGTGCGTACTCGATGACCAAGACGCGCCGCTCCATGCTCTCGCGCGCTATTTGCATGCAACGAGGTCATACACTTGTCGTAAACTTTCCCGGTTCTACGAAGGCCGCTCGCGAAAGCTGGGAGGCCATAGCGGACCAGCTGGAGCATGCGGCTCAGATGACAGCGGGCGGCGGACATACCAACTAAGCGGTTTACCTGCGGCGGAGCGACCTGAACGGCTGCTCCGCCTTTTATTTGCGCCCAAGGGGACGGCATTCTGTAGGCATGCTTGAAACTATATTCTCAGACGAGAATAATTTCTCATAATCATTATTCGCACCGAAGTATAATCTAATTACAGAATAAAGCCCGCGGTGGGGTACCCGGGCATAAGGTCCGAAAGGGTTGAACATGTTCGATATGGTTTCTCGCCGCGGATTCGTCTCGCTCTCTGCTGTCGCCGCTGCCGGCCTTGGCCTTGCCGGCTGCTCTGGCAACAAGACGTCTGAGCCGACTGGCTCCGATGCCGGTTCTGCTAAGGCATCTTCCAAGAAAGCTGTCGAGCTGCAGGTCTTTGCCGCCAACTCGCTCGAGAAGGCTCTGCCCGAGGTTCAGGAGCTTTACACCGAGCAGACCGGTACCACGTTTGCCGACACGCAGTTTAAGGCGTCTGGCGACCTCGTTGAGCAGATGCGCGCCGGTGCCACGGTCGACGTGCTCATCACCGCTTCCAAGGGCACCATGGACGACGCCGAGGCCGTCGAGCTCGTCGATGCCGACACGCGTGAGGATATGTTCGTCAACGATCTTGTGATCATTCGCGCTGAGGGCTCCGACACCAAGATCGAGGCCATCGCCGACGTCGCGAACCTGGACGGCAAGATCGCCATCGGCGACGCCAAGACCGTCCCCGCCGGCAAGTACGCCAACCAGGCGTTGGCTTCCGTGGGCCTCTACACCGGCACCGAAGGCGACGACGGCGAGTATGCTCCCGAGATCGCCGACAAGGTCGCACTGGCCGACAAAGTTGGTACCGCTGCCGCCTATGTGTCCACAGGCGACTGCGTGGCCGGTTTTGTCTACAGCTCCGATATCTTCCGCTACGACGGCATCGAGGAGGC
>CALBOJ010000093.1 GCA_937896835.1 uncultured Collinsella sp. | reverse complement strand
TCCGTACATGTACGGATGAATGTGGGAGGTGTTCGGATAAAGTCGATAATCAAGGATAAATAGGCATTTAGAATCAGACCTAAAAAAGTCCTTGCACGCCGCGCCAACTTCCCCTATAGTATTTCGTCGTCACGGGGGCGTAGCTCAGCTGGGAGAGCGCTTGACTGGCAGTCAAGAGGTCAGGGGTTCGATTCCCCTCGTCTCCACCATCGTTAATGCTAAGGCCTTCGGAATTCCGAAGGCCTTTTTTCATGTCAAAATACCTCGCGCCACAAACCCCTCCTTCGGCAACAAAAAGTTGCACAATTTATTTCCCATGTCTGTACATAGTTTGTTAGACGAACGCGATCATCGGCGCAGCTCGCTGCTTCATTTGGGCTTCAGGAACGCCCCTAATCACCGCCAGTACCTTAATAACCTGCATCAATGTGAACAACATCGCAAAACGGCCCCATTAAGCACACTAAATGAACGATATGTTGTTCACCACAAGACAAATCAGTTTCGCTACCAGCTTGTGCTAGGATACATAACGTTACATGAGTTCAACTGTGCTCGTGGCTCCAGCAAGCCATAAAGCGCAGGGTCGATCAGCATCCGGCCGTAACGGCGGTGCCAGAAACACCACGAGCTCCAATAAAGAAGTCATGCGACGTTATTTATTTGCATTCGGTATTTCCTTGATGCAATTAAAAGTGTGCATGCTAAATCGTAGCAGTCCTACAGCTGTTTGCGTGCGGTCCAGTTTTGTTCCCGCTTGACTGGCTCGCACGCAGCCAGCTGGGGATGCGGTCATTTTGCGATACACGTCCGCGTCTCTAGCAACTGCATTTATACATACCGTTCACGGTGGGGCAGAGCCACGTGCTTGTCTAACTGGGCTCAGGGTTTGAATATGGAGCGCCTTCGCGCACAAGCGCCCAGGCGAAGCCATACCCAAACCCCGTGAGCCACACGTAAGACAGCAAGGGGGTGGTGCTCGTGTGGTATGTGATTCAGGTCATTAACGGTCGCGAAGACGTAATGCGCGAGCGCATCGAGCGCGTGGTGCCAGTGGGCGCCATGCAAGAGCTCTTTTATCCCCAATTTCAAACCGAGATCAAGGTACACGGCGAATGGGTCAATACGACCAAGTCGCTCTTTCCCGGTTATCTTATCTGCGACACGGCAGATCCCCGCACCGTGCAACAGTATCTGCTTCGCATGGACGACTTTGCCCGGGTGCTTTCCCAGGACGGTCAGTTTGTGCCGCTAGCAAAAGAAGAGGTCCAGCTTATTGGCGGCTTTACGCACAGGGGAGACCGCGTAGTGCCCATGAGCGAGGCCTTAAAAGACGGCGACCAGGTCGTAGTGACGGCAGGTCCGTTGCTGGGCCATGAAGGCCTTATCAAAACCATTAACAGACGCAAGAGCACTGCTTATTTGGAGCTCGATCTGTGCGGCCGACGCGTTACTACGCGCGTTGGACTTGCCGTGCTTTCGGCCGAGCAGCGCGTAATGCGAAACCTTAAAAAGGCGATCGCCTAGCTGCAGGCGACTGTTTAACGGGAAAGGGAGGATCTCCGGGGGCGGGGACGTAGGTTTGAAGGAAATAGTATCAGACAAAACTGAATATCCAGCAGGAGAGCCGGTAGGCGCCGCGCTTGTCGCCCAAGCAATGAGCGGCAGCGACGCGAGCATGCGCTACAAGGCTATGAAGGCCGTGAAGGACTGGGATCGCACGCGCCTGGCCTACCGCACCGTCAAGCGCGCCTTCGACATCGTGTTCAGTGGCTGCGTGCTGGCCGTCATCGCCATTCCGAGCTTGGTGCTCGCCGCGGCCATCCGCCTGGAGAGCGAGGGCAACCCGTTCTACAGCCAGATCCGCGTGGGCCAGACCCACCGCGACGGCAGCTTGTCCACCTTCCGCATGTGGAAGTTCCGCTCCATGTACAGAGACGCCGACGAGCGCCTCGCCGAGCTCAAGGAGAAAAACGAGATCGCCGGCGCCATGTTCAAGATGAAGGAAGACCCCCGCGTCACCAAGATCGGCAAGTTCATCCGCAAGCACTCCATCGACGAGTTCCCGCAGTTCCTGAACGTATTCCTGGGCCAGATGTCCGTCGTGGGCCCGCGCCCGCCTCTGCCCAACGAGGTCGCGGAGTACACCGAGTTCGACCTGCAGCGCCTGGCCGTAAAGCCCGGGATCACCGGCTGGTGGCAGGTGACGGAGCGCAACTCGACCGGCTTCGACGGCATGGTCCGCCGAGACCTGGAGTACATCGCCAACCGGGGCATCTTCACCGACCTCAAGATTGTGATCCTCACGGTTATTGAGGTCATCACCGGTAAGGGTGCGTGCTAATGCTCGAGGATTATTCGAAATACTCTGAGTTGAATCGCGTTCCCGTGATCGATGTTCCGATCACGGGAACAAACATGGCAGATTGCATCAATTTTCTAGCTGAACATATCGATGAACTCCATGGCGAGTACATTTGCGTCTCAAATGCCCATACGTCTGTTTTGGCTCATGATGACCCCTCCTATTGGGATTGCCAGGCGGAATCAGTCATGTCCGTTCCCGACGGCAAGCCCTTATCAGTTGTAGGCCGTAAGTCATTTGAATCGATGGACCGCGTTACCGGTCCGGACTTGATGCGCGAGATTTTTGAGATTTCCAGTCAATACGGGTGGAGTCACTATTTCTACGGAAATGAACAGAAGAATCTTGACGCCCTCAGAGAATCGCTCAACAGGGATTTCCCTGGCTTAAAAATTGTGGGAATGGAACCGTCCGTTTTCCGTCCTTTGTCCGACAACGAAAAGTATGAGCTTTCTAATCGCATCGCCAACTCAGGAGCTAACTTCGCATGGATTGCTCTTGGCGCGCCCCGTCAAGAAGTTCTTATGCACGAGCTCAAGGGAGGGCCACAGCCGTTGATGATCGGTGTTGGCGGAGCGTTCAATGTCCTCGCTGGCGTGGTGCCAGAGGCGCCGATATGGATGCAAAACCTGAGTCTCGAGTGGCTATACAGACTAATTCAAGAGCCAAAACGGCTTTTCAAACGATACCTCGTAACCAATACGAAATTCCTCTTTTACCAGTTTACAAAAGCCAAACGTAAGGAAGGCAAATAGATGAACGATTCGACCACCTTTAAAGACAAGACCCTCATGATCACGGGCGGCACCGGCTCGTTCGGCAACACCGTGCTCAAGCACTTCATGAACACCGACCTTGCCGAGATCCGCATCTTCTCGCGCGACGAGAAGAAGCAGGACGACATGCGCCACCGCCTGCAGGAGAGGTCGCCCGAGCTCGCCTCCAAGGTGCGCTTCTTCATCGGCGACGTCCGCAACGCCCAGAGCGTGCGCGACGCCATGCACGGCGTGGACTACATCTTCCACGCCGCCGCCTTGAAGCAGGTTCCCTCCTGCGAGTTCTTCCCCATGGAGGCCGTGCGCACCAACGTCATCGGCACGGACAACGTGCTCCACGCCGCGATCGAGGAGGGCGTGGACCGCGTCGTGTGCTTGTCCACCGACAAGGCCGCCTACCCCATCAACGCCATGGGCAAGTCCAAGGCCATGATGGAGTCCATCATCTACGCCAACGCCCGCAACGGCGCCGGCCGCACCACCATCTGCTGCACCCGCTACGGCAACGTCATGTGCTCGCGCGGCAGCGTCATCCCGCTGTTCATCGACCGCATCCGCAAGGGCGAGCCGCTCACGGTCACCGACCCCAACATGACCCGCTTCCTCATGAACCTGGACGAGGCCGTCGACCTGGTGCAGTTCGCCTTCGAGCACGCCAACCCCGGCGACCTGTTCATCCAGAAGGCGCCGGCGTCCACCATCGGCGACCTCGCCGAGGCCGTCCAGGAGGTCTTCGGCCGCGTGGGCACCCAGGTCATCGGCACCCGCCACGGCGAGAAGCTCTTCGAGACCCTCATGACCCGCGAGGAGCGACTGCGCGCCGAGGACATGGGCGGCTACTACCGCGTCGCCTGCGACTCGCGCGACCTGAACTACGACAAGTTCGTCGTCGACGGCGAGGTGGAGACCCAGGCCGACGAGTCCTACACCTCCCACAACACCGAGAGGCTCGACGTGGAGGGCACCATCGCCAAGATCAAGACCGCCGAGTACGTGCAGCTGGCACTCGAGGGCCGCGAGCACGAGGCGGTGCAGTAGGGTGCGCGTCCTCGTCACCGGCGCGAGGGGCTTCGTCGGGAGGAACCTCTGCTGCGCGCTTAAGAACATAAGGGACGGTAAGGACCGCCGCGAGAGATTCGCGGGCCTGCTGCCCCTCGAGGTCATGGAGTTCGACGTCGACTCGACCCCCGGGGAGCTGGAGGACTTCTGCTCCCGCGCCGACTTCGTCTTCAACCTGGCCGGCGTCAACCGCCCAAAGGAGCAATCCGAGTTCATGGAGGGCAACTTCGGGTTCGCCTCCACGCTGCTCGACACGCTCGAGCGCCACGGCAACAGGTGCCCCGTGATGCTCTCCAGCTCCGCGCAGGCGAGCCTGTCGGGCCGCTTCGAGGGCTCGGTCTACGGCGAGTCGAAGCTCGCGGGTGAGGGACTGTTCCGAGAGTACTCAGAGAGGACCGGCGCACCGGTGCTCATCTACCGCTTCCCGAACCTCTACGGCAAGTGGTGCCGCCCGCGCTACAACTCCGCCGTGGCCACCTTCTGCGACGCCATCGCCAACGGCCGCCCCTACACCGTGAACGACCCATCCGTGGAACTGGAGCTCCTCTACATCGACGACCTCGTGGACGAGATGCTTGGCGCCCTGCTCGGCGAGGAGCACCGCTGCGGCTACGAGGGCCTCGAGAGGGTAGAGGGAGACGGGTTCTGCTACGTCCCGGAGACCGATGTGAAGACCCTGGGCGAGATCGTCTACCTGCTCGACGGCTTCCGCGACAGCCGCGAGACACTTGCCGTCCCCGACCTTTCCGACGGCTCCTTCTCCAAGAAGCTCTGGAGCACGTTCCTGTCCTACTACGAGCCGGGGCACTTCGCCTATAGCCTCAAGCCCAACACGGACGACCGCGGCTCGTTCACCGAGTTCCTGCGCACGCCCGAGCGCGGCCAGGTCTCCATCAACGTCTCGAGGCCCGGCATCACCAAGGGCAACCACTGGCACATGAGCAAGTGGGAGAGGTTCCTGGTGGTCTCCGGCACCGCCTCCATCAAGCTGAGGAAGGTGGGGGAGGACGCCGATGGCAACCCGTTCCCCGTCGACGAGTACACCGTCTCCGGGTCGGACATGCGCGCCGTGGAGATGATCCCCGGCTACACGCACTCCATCACCAACCTGTCCGACACCGAGGACCTCGTGACGGTCATGTGGGCCAACGAGCACTTCGACCCCGAGAGTCCCGACACCTACTACGAGGAGGTCTAGCCGCATGGGCAAGGACTATTCCGATATCGCATTCAAGGACGACGGCCGGCTGAAGCTGCTGATCATCGTGGGCACGCGCCCCGAGGTCATCCGCCTGTCAGAGGTCATCAAGAAGTGCCGCCGCCACTTCGACTGCCTGCTGGCGCACACCGGCCAGAACTACGACTACACCTTGAACGGCATCTTCTTCCGCGATCTGGAGCTCGCCGACCCCGACGTCTACCTGGACGCCGTGGGCGCCGACCTGGGCGAGACCGTGGGCAACATCATCGCGGCATCGTATAAGCTGATGGTCCAGGTCCAGCCCGACGCGCTGCTTATCCTGGGCGACACCAACAGCTGCCTGTCCGCCATCGCGGCAAAGCGCCTGCACATCCCCATCTTCCACATGGAGGCGGGCAACCGCTGCAAGGACGAGTGCCTGCCCGAGGAGACGAACCGCCGCATCGTCGACGTGATCTCCGACGTCAACCTTGCCTACTCCGAGCACGCCCGCCGCTACCTCAAGGACACCGGCTGCGCCCCGGAGCGCACCTACGTCACGGGCTCGCCCATGGCGGAGGTCCTGCGCGCGAACCTTGACAAGATCGAGGCGTCGGACGTCCTCTCCGAGCTCGGCCTGGAGCCCAAGTGCTACATGCTCCTCTCGGCGCACCGCGAGGAGAACATCGACACCGAGGCGAACTTCACGAGCCTGTTCACCGCCATCAACGCGCTGGCCGAGAAGTACGATATGCCGATCCTGTACTCCTGCCACCCGCGCTCCCGCAAGCGCCTGGAGGCCACCGGCTTCCAGCTCGACCCGCGCGTGCGCATGCACGAGCCCATGGGCTTCCACGACTACAACTGCCTGCAGATGAACGCCTTCGCGGTGGTGTCCGACTCCGGCACCCTGCCCGAGGAGTCCAGCTTCTTCGCGAGCGTCGGCCGCCCGTTCCCTGCGGTGTGCATCCGCACCTCCACCGAGCGCCCGGAGGCCCTGGACAAGGCCTGCTTCACGCTGGCAGGCATCTCCGAGAAGGGCCTGCTGCAGGCCGTCCACACCGCCGTCGAACTTGACGCGGAGGGATCGCTGCCAGAGGCGCCCGTGCCCGACTACGCCGACGAGACCGTGTCCACCAAGGTGGTCAAGGTCATCCAGAGCTACACCGGCGTCGTGGACAAGATGGTGTGGAGGAAATCTTAGCCATGGGCGCTGGGTACAGATTGCTTGATGGTATCTCGCGAGCTTATAACAAATTGCTCTTGCTCCCTGCCCTACGTCGCTCCTTTGCATCATGCGGTAAAAACGTAACCATCGGTCGTCGTAGTGAAATTCAGGGGATTGAAAATATTTACATGGGACATGATATATATATTGGCCCAGGAGCAACGTTTCTGACGACCCGTGCGAAGATTCATATCGGCAATTACGTCATGAGCGGCCCTCATCTCACAATTATTACTGGAGACCATCGTACAGATGTTCTCGACCGACCCATGATAACGCTTGATGAGTCGGACAAGCTTCCAGAGAATGACCAGGATGTCGTCATCGGCAATGATGTATGGATTGGCAGCGGCGTAACGATTCTTAAGGGCGTTAGAATTGCCGACCATTGTGTGATTGCAGCCGGTACGGTAGTGACAAAAGACGTTGGCCCGGAGTTTTCAATCTGGGGGGCTTCCGGCTCGCCGTCTAAGCTTTCGGTAAGAGGAAATCAATGACTAAAGGTTATCCGCACGTCCATGCAAAGGTGTTGATGGTTGGACCCGATCTCTCTCTTCACGGCGGAATCGTTTCAGTCGTGAAAGGTTATCTAGACGCAGGTCTCCCTGAGGCATGCGATGCCTTTGAGTACCTGGGGACGGGCATCGGTTCCTCAACGCTCGGTAAATCCGTCGCATTTTCCCGAGCGTTGATTCGCTATGCGATGATCATGCCATCCTATGACATTATTCATTTACACATTAGCGCCCGTGGCTCATACAAACGTAAGTCACTTATGGCTCGTATGGCCCACAAAGCAGGCAAGTACGTAATACTCCACGACCACGATGGTGAGTTTAAGAAGGCCTTCGAAGAGGGTGGAGATTCCTACCGTCGTGATGTAAGAAAGACCTTTAGTATCGCCGACCGAGTTGTGGTTCTGTCGGAAGAATGGCTCGACTACTTTGCGGAAAACGTCTGCGACCTTGAGAAGATTAACGTTGTCCATAACGGTGTTAAAGTCCCAAATCAGCCGTGCTCACCTTGTTCGCGTCAAGACGTCCTATTTTTAGGACGTCTTGACGCGAACAAGAGCCCTGACGTGCTCTTGCGCGCGTCAAGGGAAATTCTGTCGCGTTTCCCCGACACTAAGATCGTATTCGGCGGAGACGGAGAGGTCGAGAAGAATAAATCTCTTGCGGCCGAGCTTGGTATTGCCGAACGCTGCGAGTTCCACGGCTGGGTCGCGGGCGCAGAACGCGAGGAGATCTTTGAGCGTGCCGCGGTGTACTGCCTTCCCTCCAAAAACGAAGGACTCCCCATGAGCGTTCTTGAAGCCATGGCTAGAGGAATTCCAACCGTCGCCACTCCCGTTGGCGGAATTCCTCAAGTAATTAATGATGGTGTTGATGGAGTTCTGATTCCGGTTGATAACCATCAAGCTCTGGCCGTTGCATTGAATCATCTTCTCGAATCAAGCGAGCTTAGAAAAGAAATGGGAACTTTAGCCCGAAAAAAGATACTCAGCTCATTCGATATCAATCTGCTCTTGAGCGAAATACTCGGCATCTATTGCAATGCTACCAGCGGTAATTAGAGGATTAAATTGAATTCAAAGAAGTTAATACATGAAGCAGGGCATATTGTTTTTGTTCACCCTTCCCTGATGGGTGGCGGGGCCGAGCGTGTCTCGCTTGCGCTCGCGTCATACTTCGTTGCTCATGGTATTAGGTTTACCTATCTCCTGACTAAAAGTAACATTGTTGAATACGATGTTCCCGAAGGAGTCGAGGTGCGTTCTGAGTTTGCAAGTGCTACGCTCAAGCCATTCGACCAAATTAAGCTTATACGACGTTTTATTTCCGAGCGGCCCAATGCTACGGTAATTTCCTTTTTACCTCATCAAAACATGTATACGCTTATCGCGACCATCGGACTTCCAAACAGGGTTATTGTTTCAGTGCGAAACGATCCGAGATTCGATTTTCCTGGCAATAAGATCCTCGCATTCATTAGAAACATGTTGTATCGCAGGTCCGATGCAATTGTGTTCCAGACAAATAGCCAGGCAAGTTTAATGCCGAGATACCTTCAGGCGAATTCCAAAATCATTTTAAATCCAATATTTAGTGAACTTCCTGAACCGTATTCTGGGCTTAGAAGAAAAGCAATCGTCACATCGGGACGGCTTGAACTTCAAAAAAATCACTCGATGACAATCAGGTCATTTGCGCTGTTTCATAAAAAACACCCTGAATATACTCTTGAAATCTTTGGCAAGGGAAGTCTTCGATCAGAACTAGAAAGCCTTGTTCATAGCCTTGACATGGATGATTCAATCAAATTTATGGGCTTTTCTTCTGACGCTCTTATGCACATTAGAACTGCATCGGCTTTTGTAATGTCATCAAAGTTCGAGGGTCTATCTAATTCTATGCTTGAGTCCTTGTGTATGGGGGTTCCAACAATTTGCACCAAATGTGGCGGTGGTGGAGCAGAAGCAGTTATTCGGAATGGCGAGAACGGCATTCTGGTCGATATTGATGACGATTTTGCTGAGAGCGAAGCGTTCAACAAGATCGTCGAAGATAAGTCTTATTCGAATCATTTGTCTAATAATGCCCTGATGCTAAGGCAGTCCCTTTCTTTAGAAACTATTGGCAATGAATGGGCAGATCTTATTTTTAATTAGATTTCCCCGGAAGCCTCCAATAAGGAAAACAACATTGCGCAACCAAATGACACTGCAGAATCAAAACAGAAGTATATCTGACTTGCTATTAGGAATTGCAATAATATCTGGTCTAATGGTCCCCTTTGTTCGAGATCTGGGTGCCTTATACTCATTTGCAACAGATTGGGAGATTAACCGTTTTGCATTCAGCACTTCTAACGGGCGCTTTGCTTCTTTATTTAATCTCATTCAGCAAATCTGTTTTTTCATTCTTTTGATGCGTGCAATAAGTAAATCTCGAAAAGAAAATTGGCTCATTATATCCTGTTCAATTTTTGGACTAATAACTTATAGCTTATTCGCCATTGCCAATAACGAGGGCGATTTAATCAGTGTGCTCTTTGGAGATGTCCCAACAACAGTATTTGTAATTCCCTTGTTTTACCTATTGGCGGAGGAGCCAAGCATCAAGTTGCTTATAAAGAAATGGGTCCCTCTTCTTTCTCTGTTTTGCTTTATCGCTTCACTTATTTCAATTCTAAAATTTAAATATCTTTGTGGCTTTGGATCTTATATTGGATGGTGTCCTGCGAGGGACTATTTTGCATTTGGCATCAGTTTATATTGGTCAACCGTGGTGCTTAAATCTAATGATGAACACGCCTATTTCATAACGATGGGTATAGGCATCCTGGCCTGCATCGCCGCATTAATGCTGGCAACCAGAAGTTGGTTAATTCAACCAATGCTAGTAATGCTTGTTGCAACTTTTATGGCTAAAGGAATTGACAAAGTTTTTAAACGAACAGTAATTGTTATTTTTGCAACTGGAACGGCACTTTTGGCATTGTCGTTGATCTATCCTGAAGTTCTTGATTCGTTTTTAAACAGGATCGGAGAAGATACACGGTCTAACCAATATGATATTTTCTTTAGCCAGGTTGAACCGGCATCGCTTATATTCGGTAACGGAATTAGCGCTGGATATAGATATGGCACGAATTCAAATTATCCTTTTTTCGATAATCAAATAATTTATTTGATGTTTCATTACGGTGTTTTAGCCGTTGTTCCGCTTTTGTACGTCCTGTCGCGATGCCTATTTGGTCCTTCTAAAAATAGCCAGTGCAAATTTGTTGCCCTCTTTTATCTCATGGCGATTCTGGGATTATCAACTTATTACTCTTACACAATTAATGTCGGGGTCGTGCTTCTATTTTCATCCTTTGGTTTTGCCCTAAACAATATAGAACCAGAAAGAACTAATCGTATGCGCAATACGGATGGTGAGAAATAATGCCTTCGAATAAAGCTGCAACCAGTATGTTTTGGGCAATAGGCGAGAGATTTGCCACACAAGGTGCCCTATTTGTAATTTCTCTAATTCTGGCACGCCTGCTGTCCCCGAGTGACTACGGTACGCTTTCATTGCTGCTCGTATTTACAAATTTAGCAGACGTTCTCGTCACAAATGGACTGGGCGAAGCGCTGATACAAAAGTCGGATATTAATCAAATTGATTACTCGACAATGTTGTCATGCTCTATTGCATTTTCGAGCATCTTGTATGTATTGATATTTTTTGCGGCTCCAAGCATTGCAGACTTCTATGGAAATGCAAATATGTGTCTTTACCTAAGGGTCCTGGCATTACGTCTTCCTCTTTCGGCACTGAATGCAATTCAAAAGGCCTATATTGCAAAGAACTTTTTATTTAGACTGCAATTTTCCGCATCGTTCCTCAGCTCCTTGATCTCAGGATTAGCGGCTATCGTAGTTGCAATGTTGGGTTTTGGTATTTATGCGCTAATCATTCAGCAGATACTCACAGTTCTGATGACAACGGTACTAATGGCTTGGTTAACAAAATGGACGCCTAGACTAAAATTTGTGGTTGGTTCAGCAAGAGAGCTGTTGCCCCTTGGAATACAATTTACAAGTGCCAACCTTATTAATTCTATTTATACTGAAGGTCGTTCTTTAGTCATCGGCAAATTCTATTCTTCCGCAGACCTGGCTTTCTTTAATCGCGGCAACCAATTCCCGGCTTTAATTGTAGGCAACTTAAACACTCCAATTAGTAATGTAATGTTGCCCCTAATGGCTGAAAAAAAAGACAGCCAAAATGCGCTCAAATCAGTCCTTAGAAAAGCGATGCAGCTTTCTGCCTATCTCGTTTTCCCCATGATGGGAATTTTGGCAGCTTGCGCGCGTCCTTTAGTTCTTGTTCTCTTGGGTGGAAAATGGGTGGAATGCGTCCCATATCTTCAAGTTGCTTGCTTGTTCTATCTATTTCAGCCCCTTCAATCTATGAATTGGCAGGCGCTAAAAGCAGCGGGACAGGGCGCTCTTTGTTTTAAGCTTGAGGTCATCAAGAAGGCTATTTCGTTCATCGTTTTAATTATGTCGATTCCTTTTGGTGTATTTGCGATCTCCCTTTCAAGTGCTTTTTGCGGTTTTGTCTCGATGTTAATTAACATGACCCCGAATAAAAAAGTGCTCGGCTATGGCATATTTGAGCAGCTTATTGACGTTCTTAAGCCGTCAATTGCCACATTGCTTTCCGTGGTGATCGCATTATTATTAATCCGCATTTCAAACGGGAATCTTATTTCGTTAATCGTTGCCCCTCTCGGATCATTAGGGTTTTACATCGTGCTATCTAAGCTGATGAATGTCGAAGGATTCAATTTGCTTATGGACAAATTGTCCCATCGGCAGAATTAACCCTAATTTGTAAACTGCATTGATGAATCAACCAGAAATGAACTACAGAATGAATAAACAGGTTTTATATTTAGTTCAATCAATTCCGGGGGATAATGCTCCTACAAAACATGCTTTCGCAATTTCCGATTTGCTGGTCAAATGTGGCTTCAACGTCCATTTTGTTCTTGCTGGAATAATTGAGCCGTCTTCCAACGCCATAAAAAGCAATTACGACTATCCCTTTGATTTTCCGTATGAGGTTAAATTAGGGCACCATCAAGTAGTAAAAAAGTATTACGAGCGGATATCTTCTTCCTTCAGCTTTAAAGCCTTCACTCGATCTTTCAATCAAATAAAGCCCGATTTGGTTATTTATTACGGGATACAACATAAGCTTGCAAAACGGGTTTTAGATCATTGCCATGATTTTAACGTTCCCGTAATCGTTGACGAAACCGATTGGTTTACTCCCAAATTTACAGGAGATTTAGCTGCTTGGCTTGTGGAGAAGTCTCGCTCTAAGCGAGTGGCAGAAGTAGACAGATTGTTAGATGGAGTTATCGCAATTTCGCCGTTTTTTAAGAAACATTTCGATTCACTTTACTCCTTACAAGGATATCCAAAGGTTTTTTATTTACCACCCTTAAATAGAGCCGGAGACTCACTTAGTGACCCTCGCTCTTTAGAAAGATTGAAGCGGAGAACTATAACCAAGTTTGTCTATGCAGGTTCCCCCGCTGGGGGAAAAGACTCACTTACAGAGTTTATTTCGCTTATAAGTAAGGACACTATTCCCGCAACAACTCAACCAGCACTTGATGTAATTGGAATTGATTTAAACCAAGCAGTCAGTTTAATGGGAAACACAGCCAGATCTAATAAGGTTCATTTTCACGGTCGTGTTTCCCATGACAGTGTAATCAAGCTGCTGCAAGAATCTGACTTTGGAATTCTATTTAGAACTCCCGATTTATATTCTCGTGCCGGATTTTCAACAAAATTCGCTGAGTGCATGTCAAACGGTGTCCCGATGTTATGTAACGCGGTCGGAGGAGCAGATCTTATTCTCGAGAATATGATTGATGGAATTGTTATCCCAGATTTAAGCAATCAAGCTCTTCTTGACGGAATTACAAGCGCATGCAATTTAACTGACCATGAGTTGACCAGCATGAAACGAGCTGCGCTAGAAAAGGCCTTAAAACTCTTTGAATCTGACAATTATATAGATTCATTTTCATCATTTCTCAATTCAGTACTTTCAATTCGCGACTAGTTATTTCGATCATCCAAAGGAGCGATATGTCAAATAAAATTCTCGTCACCGGAGCGGCCGGCTTCATCGGTGCCTTCCTTGTCAAGAAGCTGCTCGAGGAGACCGATGACGCCATCGTCGGTCTCGACAACCTCAACAGCTACTACGACCCCGGCATCAAGGAAGCGCGCCTGCGCATGCTGGCCGAGGTAGACACCGACGGCCGCTTCGCCTTCATTCGCGGCGACCTGTGCGACGCCGCCCTCATCGAGCGTCTGTTCACCGAGAACAGATTCGACGTCGTGGTGAACCTCGCCGCCCAGGCGGGCGTGCGCTACTCCATCGAGAACCCGCGCGCCTACCTCGAGAGCAACCTTGTGGGTTTCTTTAACATCCTCGAGGCATGCCGCCACCATCCGGTTAAGCACCTGGTCTACGCCAGCTCCAGCTCGGTCTACGGCGGCAACAAAAAGGTGCCGTTCTCGGAGGAGGACCGCGTCGACTCGCCGGTTTCGCTCTACGCCGCCACCAAGAAGTCCAACGAGCTCATGGCCGCCGCCTACTCCAAGCTCTATTCCATCCCGGCCACCGGCCTGCGGTTCTTCACGGTGTACGGCCCCATGGGCAGGCCCGACATGGCCTACTTCGGCTTCACCGAGAAGCTACGCCGCGGCGAGACCATCAAGATCTTCAACATGGGTGACTGCCGCCGCGACTTCACCTACGTCGACGACATCGTCGAGGGCGTTAAGCGCGTTATGGACGCCGCGCCCGAGGTGAAGATGGGCGAGGACGGGCTGCCCCTCGCCGCGCACCGCGTCTACAACATCGGCAACTCGCACCCCGAGAACCTGCTCGACTTCGTCGACACGCTGCAGCGCGTGCTGGTGGAGGAGGGCGTGCTCCCTGCCGACTACGACTTCGAGTCGCACAAGCAGCTCGTGCCGATGCAGCCCGGCGACGTGCCCGTCACCTACGCCGACACCACGGCGCTCCAGCGCGACCTGGGCTACAAGCCCGCAACGCCGCTCGAGGACGGCCTGAGGGCCTTTGCCAAGTGGTGTAAGCACTACTACAACATTTAGGAAATCATGGCCCTGTAACAGGGGCCATTTTCCATGCGAATTATTGCTCTTTGACAATTGGAGAATGACATGAAGATCGCTGTAGCCGGCACTGGTTACGTCGGCCTGTCTTTGGCCGTCCTTCTTTCGCAGCACAACGAGGTGCACGCGTTGGACATCGTGCCCGAGAAGGTCGAGAAGATCAACAACTATGTGTCGCCCATCCAGGACGACGAGATCGAGCGCTTCCTGGCGGAGGCCAAGGCGGGGGAGCGCGAGCTCGACCTGCACGCCACCGTCGACGTGGCCGAGGCCTACACAGGCGCCGACTACGCCGTCATCGCCACGCCCACCAACTATGACTCGGACAGGAACTTCTTCGATACGAGCTCCGTCGAGGCCGCCATCGCCGCCGTGCGCTCGGTGAACCCGGACGCCTGGATCGTCATCAAGTCGACCATCCCCGTCGGCTACACCGCGGGCCTTCGCGAGAGGCTGGGCGACAGCAAGATCTTCTTCAGTCCCGAGTTCCTGCGCGAGAGCAAGGCTCTCTACGACAACCTGCATCCCTCTCGTATCGTGGTCGGCGCGCGGAAGGATGACGCCGAGGCCGTTGTAGCCGCCGAGAAGTTCGCCGGCCTGCTCGCTCAGGGTGCCGATCCTGCCGAGTTGGAGCGCGTGAACGCCGACGGCACCGTGGGCATCCCGGAGTTGGTGCTGGGCACCACCGAGGCCGAGGCCGTGAAACTCTTCGCCAACACCTATCTGGCGCTGCGCGTGGCCTACTTCAACGAGCTCGACACCTACTGCGAGGTCCGCGGCCTCAACACCCGCGACGTCATCGACGGCGTGTGCCTGGAGCCGCGCATCGGCAGCCACTACAACAACCCCAGCTTCGGCTACGGCGGCTACTGCCTGCCCAAGGACACCAAGCAACTGCTCGCCAACTACAAGGACGTGCCCCAGAACCTGATCGAGGCCATCGTGGATGCCAACCGCACCCGCAAGGACTTCGTGGCAGACGAGGTGCTGCAGATGGTGTGGGACCGCGTCTACGAGGGCAAGGAGAAGCCGGTCGTGGGCGTCTACCGCCTGACGATGAAGTCCAACTCCGACAACTTCCGCGCGAGCTCCATCCAGGGCGTCATGAAGCGCGTGAAGGCCAAGGGCGTGCCCGTGGTGGTCTACGAGCCCACGCTGGACGCGCCGGAGTTCTTCGGCTCCGAGGTGACCCACGACCTGGAGGCCTTCAAGGCCGGCTGCGACGTTATCGTGGCCAACCGCTGGAGCGACGAGCTCGCGGACGTGGCGGACAAGGTTTACACGAGGGATCTGTTTAAGCGGGACTAGGGGAGAGGGGACTTTCCCAAGTTGGGCTGCTTTAGTCATTTGCTAGGTTAACTGCATCGAGAGCGGGCGAGTATCGGCTAACGCCGATACTCGCCCGCTTTTTACTTTCGGATTCGATTTTTAAAACGATCGATATTAATCTATTCGAAGCGCGTGCTCTGATGGGTTTGAACTGACAAATTTCAACGCGTAATTGCGTGCCATCGAAGAGACGAGGGTATAAGTCAACGATATAAATAATCCCTACTCTTCTGAGATTGCATTGCAATGTAATCTTTAAACCTCTGATGTCGCTATTTGCGTTCAATGGGGGTATGCATGAAAGGATGAGAATTGTCGTCGGAATACTGCCAGCCTGGCGCAGGCGACCCATATTGGTTCGAATGGTATGTCGGACTCGACTACGTGATCTCCATGCTCGCAGGATTAGATCAAATTGAGTCCGTGACTTTTCAAGAAGTCGGCCTTGAGGGGGTTGATGACGTCGTTGTCCGACGTTCGCATGGGCTTCCCATGGTGTGTGTCCAAGTGAAGCATAAAAAAGCTTCGACAGCGACCGCAAACAACCTGACGTTCGGATCGTTGGTTGCGGAGGGTGAATCGGGTGAAGAACAGAGTCCCAATAAATCTCTGCTTGCCTCTCTCGCGGCAGGATGGAAGCAGGTTTCGCATGAAGAAGAGGCAATTCCTGAAATTATTTTGTACACGAATCGTGCGCTGGGCAAAAATAAGACAGGTGCGGAGTATATGGGAAAGCCCTACAAGAGGCTTCCCCTTGGTGAGTTCTGGGACAAACTGTCTGTAGAGCTCGGGTCTGTTGCGTCGTCTTCCGATATCACTTTCGACGACCCAGACCTCGATATGCAGTGGCACGAATTCGCCGACTCAACAAAGCTTGAGGAACCTGATATCGTGCCTTTCCTGAGAAATCTAACGATCAGGGCAGGCGCTCCGTCGCTTCACGACGAAGAGATCAAGCTAATGGGTAGATTAAGGGATGAGGTATGCGGAGGGTCAGAAGAACTGGCTTCCAGAGTATTCGACCTGCTTGCCGCCGAGCTCCGGAGATGGACCACTGCGGCGGGCGACAATATGGTTAGTGCGGAGATCGCCCGGAAATGCGTCTGCAAGCTTAACCGAAATCCAATGGATATACCAATCGAGGTCCCCATCCCTATACCAGTTTTCCCGAGTAGGGAGCGACTGTGCTTACTTTTGCGTGACAGATTGGAATCGTCCAATAGCAGGGTCATATTTCTCCAGGGAGGTCCTGGCTCTGGAAAAACGAGACTGGTCAGCTGCCTATGCGAGCGGATGAGCCCACGTCCCTTCAGGTTCTATGCATTCAAGCCCTTGGATGTCGATGACTTTAGCTATTCACCTGATGCCGGCATCGTCTCTCCCAGGGAACTGTGGGGTACCTTGCTGAATCAGCTTCGTGATACACCTGAACTTGCCGGTGAGAAGCCTAAAATACCTATTTTCAATGAACTTTGCACCGATGACAAGCTTCGGAGTGAGGTCTTAAGGCTTGCCAAATCGCTTTCAACCAAGCGAGGCTGCAAGACGATTCTTGTGATTGACGGCATCGATCATGCCGCACGGGCCAAGGAGAGATTAACTTTTTTGAAGCACCTCCCCTCACCAAAATCGATTCCAGAAGGCGTTCAGATTCTCGTCTCCGGCCAGCCAGCTAATCTATACTCCGCCTACCCACAATGGCTCAAGGGGGAGCACGTCGGTGTCGAGATGGAGCGCCTCCCCAATATCGACGCTGATGACGTTAACGCCCTCTTGTCGGATAGGGCCGACTTTTCAGACCGAGAGACCCTCGTCCTCTCCAATGAGATCATCAATATAACCAATGGGAACACCTTGTCTGTGGTGTATGCGGTTCACGCAATCGCTGGTGAGACGGATTGTGGCTGTGCCATTGAAAAGCTGCGGTCATTGGGCCTTTCGGAAAACGTCGAGGAATACTACGAGTCTATCTGGCAGAAAGCCAATGACGCAATTCAGCGACATCACGGAAGTGGATCGAACGCGCTGGGCCTCATCGCTTCGTCGATGCACCTTCTCGACGGAGCGATCTATCCTAAGCTCCTATGCAATGCATTTCCCGATTCTTTTTCGGAGGAGTACGTGGTGGCACGCGACATCGCTATTCTCTCTCCTTTGCTGAGAAAGTGCGCCGACGGATCCACTCGCCCCATTCATAACGATTTCAGGCTCTTCGTAAGTTCCAAGGCTTTGGAGCCCGGTATGGAAGGATACCTTCGTTTTGCGTCCGGCAGCCTCGCCGATGCCGCGTTGGGGATGGAGGGTGACGTGGTCCGATCTTGCTATGCCGTTCGTTTGCTTGCCGCCTCCGGTCGAGTTGAGGACTGCATCAGTCTGTTTGACACGTCGTACGTCATCGATGCCGTCGCCCATGGCGTTCCTTGGAGCCTTCTCTGCGAGCAGGCGAAGACGGTATATGGAATGGCATGTGAATCGGGGAAGCTGGAAAACGTGCTTAGGGTCCAACTTGCCCTTTCGACCCTTTCACAGGTAAATGAGCACTTCGAGTACTGGCTCGAGCGAAGGCCCTTTCTGCACCTCGAGGAATTGGTGAGCATGGACTACATGGTTCCGCCCCTCAACAAGGAGACAGCCACCTTGTATGCGACAACGCTCGAAAGATGCCTCTGGTTGCTTAAAGATGCCGGATGCACAGAGCAGAGCGATGAGCTGTACAGCATCTGGTTCTCTGGCCTCACTCCTCTAACGGCATTAAGTTTATTGTCGGATTCCAATGAGGAAGACGTGGTCATCGAGGAAGACGACAGCGCTTCCATGCTGATGTCCGCATGGGGCTGTCTCGCCGCGACCCGTGGGCTCGATTTTAACGATTTTCTGTTCGCCGACGATCTCGGGGGCGATGCGGAGAATCTGCAGTGCCGTTTTCGGGACGCCTTCGTGAGAGGTTTATTAATGCAGTCTTCACTGGAAGACGACGACCTCTCTAAGATCGCCGGGCTTTCGATCACAGTAGAGACAGCTACGAACATGATGCGCGATTTACTGACCGGAGCACTTCCGGCATCGCGCACTGCGCAACGCGCATTCTTCTCAAAGCTTTCGGCTTACTCGTTTAAACTTGAAATCGGTACCATGGCCTACGCCTTGTGCTTGTCAGAGGGGCTGCACGTGTCTAGTGCCGGCAGGTCCGTGCCGTTGCTGTGCCATAGGGAAGGAAATGTCTATAGTGAGGGCTTTACCCTCGGCTTGTTTGCAGAGAGCTTCATTTTCGGTTATGAATCCGACCGCGACGGTTTCGATGCCATGGGACTGGACATGGACGCGACGATCGCATGGATGGATCGCTCCGACAGGGAGTGCCTGTCTATCGTCAGAACGTTGCGGGCCTCGGCCTGCCTCGGATATGCCGTGGGACATGGCGCGACCATATTGCCAGGAACCGACGAGGCGCGTGTTTTGGGGGAGTGGGCCCAGGCCCCGCATTGGCCCGGCTTATTGACTATGGAGACATGTGCCGTGCCATACATCGCATTCGTCTCCGCGAAAGGCGTGGACCTTTGTGCAAAAGCGTTCGAGGAGGAAGATCTAAAGGGTTTCATTTATTCTAGAAAGCCCCTTTGCGCAAAGCTGAGGATGCTCAAGCATCTCCAGAAGATAGGCAGTGAGATTCCTAGACGATATCTCTCGAAAGAGTATGGACCGAACGGGTCGATTTTGCTGGCATCCCAGGATGCCTCTGAGATTCACGACATGCTAAGGCCCTTGCTCGCTTCTTACGATCGAGATCTCGCGATGCATTGCGATGAGGCTATTCTCTTTGGGTCGGCTCGGTTCACCGACCACAAGGACTACTCCTTGGCCAATCTCGTTGAGACTTTCGAAACGCTTTCTGAGTTCGGGATGGCAACTGAAACTCACGCTTTTGAATTGCTCGAGCTGGATAATGCGGCATCGCAATCGGGTGACAACAGGATGTCTAGCGTGCTGATGGAGAAGGTGGCGGATTGGGCGGCAAGTGAAGGTCCCGCACAATTGTCAAGAATCCGCTCGCTGCAGCCGGAGTATAGGTATGACCATTGCCTTATCGAACATCAACTCAAGTCTTTGCTGGCGAACGCAGCGTGCTTAAGCGATGTGCTGGCCGTATTTGCTGGCATGCTCGGGAACTCGTCTTGTTGCTCGGCCGAGGACTTAGAGGGGCTCCGTTTCTGCCTAAAAACATGTAGAGATAAAGCGGTTGAACTCGGATGCGAAGATGGTTTCGAGAGTGAGGTTACTGACATAGAGAGCGCCATCAAAGACGCGCCAATAACCGAATCGTTTAAATCTGGGGTTGAGAATTCCATCGCAGATGTCCCTCGAGATCTTAGTGACCTATCGGATGAAGAGGTAAAGGACATCGCGTTTCGCCAAGAGATTGATCGCTGGTATTGGGAGCCCGTTGCCAAGGCTTGCTCGGAGTTGGTCGGTCGAGGGCAAGAAAGAAGTGAGGTCTTTAACAGCCTTGTGGAAGCGCGTGGCACTGCTCTTTGCAAAGAGGGATGGGCTCATTTCTCCACATCTGTAACCGAACTGATTGACGGCATCGCGAGCTACTCCGATGACGAGTTCTTTTTCAAACTGCTCTCGTGGAGGAACCGGGGGTTGGAAAGATACGGCTTTGGAGCCGCCCCAAACGATATCATGCATGCAATTATGGTCAGAGCGAGGGTGAGAAACCCGGCGCTTTTCGAGGTGATATTTGAGCTCGAGTGTGACAGCAAACGAAGGTGGGTCACCTGCAATGGAAAGTGCGATCTGGCTGCTTTGGAAAAGAAATCATCCGGTTTGCCCGAGCCGGAATTGTTGCCCGAGCTTGTGTCGGACATCCTGCTCGATTCGATCCTCCCTGAAGACCCACATAGGACAGAAAACGCAGTGCGGGGAATCGTCTGGGGCGGTTTACGTTTGAAAAGCATGAGAGAGCGCGTGTGCGAAGGGCTGGAGGTTCTTCGACCGTATGAACGTATCTTGCTTGAGAAGGTTCTCGGTCGCTGGTGGTCCGCTTTCCCTGGAGACGATGTGATCTGGGACTGCTTCACCAAGCTTGTCGATAAGGTTAAAAGGGCGGATGAGGCTTACCTTCTCTCAATTTATACCGGAGCACCCGGGATTATTCTCAAGTCAGGGATTGACGACCCACAGTTGACCGAAAACAGCAGCTGCGAGGTTCCATCTAGAATAGAAACCTTCCTATCTGAAGCTTATCGCCTTTGCGGTGACAGCTGCGAGGACGTCAAAGAAGCCCTGGAATTATGTCGCGGAGGGGAAGTCCGACCGTTTGTTAAACGATATATGCAAAATGACGGGGTCGTTTTTCCAGCGTGCGGACAGGAGGATTACGGCCAGGAGCTCCTCTATGCTGGATTGTGCCATGGGCGTTGGCGGGCCATTCCGAGCTGCGTAGCCGCTTCGATCCTTATGGATCCTGCTGATGTATGGTGCTTCTCGCATTTTCCCGTTTTTAAGGACCCGATGGCATTCGGAGTGTCAAAGTTTATCGAGTTATTCGAGGCTGGAGCGATTGGAGAAGCAGGGGACGTCGCGACCAGACTGCCCATGATCGAGTTGAATGAGGACGAGGCTTGCCTGGGCTGGAAGCTGCATATCCCATACGGGAGCCAAGCTAAACAATACGAGTATTATGGCGCCGCTCGCATAGCGTCGCTTAATTGCGAAAGCCCAGACGACGTTATTGATAGGGAGTACGGATGCTTTGGGCTACTATCGGCAAAAGGAGGGGGATTAGCCTCCTCCTTCTCCCGAAACAGCATATCCTTGTGCAATGCACTGGCCGGTGGCATAACCATGACGTTCTGCGATTGCCAGGTATTCCCTTCCCGTGCTATGAGGGCTCTTGGTTTCCTTCCAAAAATCGACAATCCTCTAGTTTGGGTTGATGCGTTAGGAAACCGAGTTACTTGGTTCGAGCAATTTTGCTTCCCCGTGGAAAAGGGTTTTCGTCATTCTGCCTACTATCAACAGCCGCGGTTATGGAGGTGGGTCTTTAACAAGGAGCTCGTGGAGAAAGCCACAAAAGAGCATGGATGTCGCATCTATTGGTCAACGGAGTCGAGCAATCATATCGACCAGATAAAGGATCGATACGACATGCACGAGGCCATAAAAATGATGTCGCCTTTTGAGAAATGACCGCATGAATCGCGTGAACTGTGACAACAGGAAGGAGAAGGCGTGCACTTGGCACAGCAGCTATATATCCTGTTTCATGTCGAGTGTCGGCTCACCACGTTGCGGGACGCCATGTACTGCCGGTAGCGCTTGCAGAACCTGTTGTAGGACATCGACGGGGAGTCGGCCTCCGCGCTCCTGCAGGCGTACTCCGCCTGCAGGGTCTTGAGCGTGACGGGGATGGGCGGGGAGGCGTTTAATGGCGGTGCCGAACGGCAATATCCGGCCGGGTGGACGGCGGTGCCGATTTGCAATATAGGTGGTGTCGAAAGGGCCTAGGAATCATCTAGAAGCTGAAACAGAGAATCCAAAATGCAGAGCGATAATCAAGGTATTGCCAATTGATCTTTAGTGGCGGAGGAGACAATGGACCTAACGAATCTACCTGAGTACATCTCAGCGATTGTGGCAATCATCGCGTTGTTCATTTCTTGTTACCAAGCTCGTCTCAGCAATAAACAGTCTCTATTCAATCGACGTTTAAATATATGGATAACCGTCGATAAACTCATGAGCGTTTACGTCAAAAACGCGATGAATTTGGAACATGACGACGAACCGCAAATGGCTATTGACCTGCTATTTGTTTGGCTAACTAATACCACGTACTTGCAATCAATTTCAGCCTCAATAAATCATGTGTTAGATACCGACCATCAACTTAAATTGCATTTAAAGCTTGATGAAATGAGATCACTCGCCATGGAGGCAAGATTTTGCTTCAAAGGAAAGAGCGGAGACGCAATAGCCGAATTCATAGAAGCTTATCAATCCCTTTTGTTTTCAATGTATCAGTATCAGATTCTATTGAATAAGATATCTCAGAGTGCAAAGGATTATCAATGGACGCTTGTACAGGCTTCTGAAAAGTTACATGAGCCCGATAAACGGAAAGATCTCTTTGAGAAAGAAAGCGCTCTAGCAGCTTCATACATAACTCTATGCCAGCTAAACAAGAGAGGTGCAATTCAGCGCCAAATACAACTAGCAGGCCCTACATGGCGCTGACCTAAATTGGGTACTTAAGACGGTCGATGCCGCGCCAAACCTCAATGCCGCTAGCCCAATGAGCAAAAACTCTTAAGCTCTAAAGTAACGCAAGGCCCGCCAGCTTTCATTGCTGCGAGTTTAAGAACGTTACCAATTAGAATAGAACCCAGTGCTGGAATAAGACTCGGAAGCTGACTCAGGTGAACTTTAAGGACGAATACATAAATAGTCAGATATTCAGCTGGAGACATCATCCACTGCGGTACGTGGCAAGGGAGGATGAACTCGCTTACAGTCATCTTTATGGCTACATAGAACAATTGGCGGGTTCCGTTAGTGGTTTAGTCTCTACGCCATCTTTCAACCAGTTTTTACTTGAATCCTGTCAGCTCTTAGCTAACTCGCTGGATCTAATTCATCAAGGTTACTTCGACGCTGCTTTTTATTCAGTCCGACAAGCTGGAGAGGTCATCCTTATCGGAACGTTGTTTTCGAATCTAGAAGAATCTGAGCGCAAGGCTAAATATGAGAAATGGGTCTCGCTCGACAGGTTCCCCTCATTTAGCGAACTGTCCAAAATGCTGCGTTCAAAAGATATTGAATATCGAGACCTTCTTGAACAAATGCCCGAAATTGATGAGCTAATCAGCAAGCTCAATAAGAGGGCGAACAAGTATATTCACAAACAAGGCCACGAATCCTTTTATACCAAGCCTTACGAGGTGGTTCCCGAAAGCGCGAAGCATATTCGAGAGGATTTCACCGATTATTTCACGACTACTGTAAAGGTCTGTGCAATTTTTCGACTTGCCGTCGATCCTTTCCCCATATTACTGAGCGACCCCGAATGCGAATTCAGATTCCCTGATTGTATGACACTCGAATTCGGTCAGAGCTTTATTGATAATTGTTTGGGGAACGAGTTTGTTAAGCACTACATTGAGACGGATTATTACCGCAATTGGGTGAATGCGATTAAGTCAACATTTCCTCAGTTGAAGGAGGCAACATATAATGTCTCAAACCTGCACTATATTGATTTGTCTAACATCGAAGACATTCTTGATGAGCTAGATAAGTTAACGTTATATGAGGCGACGGCTGTTTTATTCACTGCGCTATTCTCAGAGAAAGTAATTGCCATTCACATAACCGGCATGCTTGATGCATTTAGTAATTCGGCAAGACCATCAAGCGGTCTGTACCTTTCAGACATGAGTGATTACGCCGAACAGCTTGGCGGAGTCAACGTCCCACTCGCGGAGATCTGTCATCTCGCTAGTCTTGATACATCGCATGAGTATTCTCACGTTAGCTCATTCATTACTTCGTTTTCTATTGCGTCAGATTTTGTTTGCGTTGAGACCGATAAGCTTCTTGATGACAATGAAGTTGAGCTAGGCCGAAAAGCGGCAGAAGAACTCGACCAACTTTGGAAGCAGATCAAAACAGGCCAATGTGGTATGTCTGAATTAGAGGAAACGGAAATGTTCAAGTGGATTAAGCAGAACGTGTAATTAATTTGCTGTTGCGTCGATGACGTTAAAAAGGAACCGGTCGTGGGCGTCTACCGCCTGACGATGAAGTCGAACTCTGACAACTTCCGCGCGAGCTCCATCCAGGGCGTCATGAAGCGCGTGAAGGCCAAGGGCGTGCCCGTGGTGGTCTACGAACCCACGCTGGACTCGCGTGATTTCTTCGGCTCCGAGGTGACCCACGACCTGGAGGCCTTCAAGGTGAAGTGCGACGTGATCGTCTCCAACCGCTGGAGCGACGAGCTCGCGGACGTTGCGGACAAGGTCTACACGAGGGATTTGTTTAAGCGGGACTAGGGGAGTGTTGACTGCGATCCTGATCTTGTAAATTAAAATGATTGTCGAGAAAGAGGGTGTATCGGCTTGCGCCGATACACCCTCTTTTGTGTAAATAAGTTCTATCATCCATTTAATATACCTCGATCTATATAGAACGATTACCTTAAATGCATGAGGAGTTCATTCGCATGAGACAATTGTTTCAGCCTCAGAAAGTAATGTTTAATAATAGAGTCTACGATCTGTTTAAGATAATCTGTCTATCTGATGAAGAACAATCAATTGGCCTTGGTGTATTTAAGTCAAACGACATGCAGTTGATTTGTGGCTACGATGCTTCGACAAATCAATTTGGAAAGCTGGATAAAGATAAGCTGGACTTTGCTTCTAGGGTGCTTAATCTTCTGAAAGATCCCTTAGGAACGCATTTACACAATAGTTTGCTAGCAACGAAACATATCTCGGATTATATGGAGACCAATAAATCGACTGTTGACGTTCTCGTGGGAGACAACAGCTTTGACGCCGGCAAACCTTTCACGCTAATAAGCCTAGTCGATGGACAGGTCCCCTATAATTGTGCGGCTGTAGAAGCATCCTCCCAGCAGGAAATTGGCAAACTATTAATCGCAAATTCTAGAACCGGATTGTACTCAGGGCATTCGCTTAGAGACTATTATTCTCTTCGATGGGCACCTGTAAAGCCGCATGATTTCGAGTTAGATGGTTCTTTTTATCAAGGTGAAAAAACTGATGCAGGGTTCATCGTTACTCTCGAGTCGCCAATTGATGTCATTCTCGCTGGCAAAACTATAGGTAATTTTGAAACAAAGGGCGTTCATCCTCTTGAGTTGGCAAAATACTTTTTAACTGTTGAAGATTGCGGAGTAAAGACAATCAAGATTGAAGGCGAAGAGAGCTCTTCCGTTGAATACTATTACTACATTCTTACCCGCATTAAGGGGCTTTCCGTTTCATCAAATTGCTCTATCGGAGATATTACTTTTGCATCTTCACTTTCAGAAGCGCCTACTGTACCTAACGGATTCACGCTGAATCAGGATTACTCCGTTTGCGCATGGACTTATCAAACCGCACAGGGGTTTGCAGTTGCTCAATTAGAAGCGTTAAGACGAATTGAATACGCCGTCTATCTATATATTGTTTGCGGGTGTTCCGAACGCTTCCCCGATACAGAAGCCAAGATGGAGTCTTGGGACATTAGGCGACCATTACTTGAACCAAAGGTGTCACCAATGGTCTACGTTGAAAATCTTGATCTCGGTGGCAGCATTCTAATCGAAGGCAATGGCAAGACAAATAATGATCCTATATCTGTCACTGGCTTCATTTCATCAGCAACAAATTCTTCTACTCAAATGTTGCTTTCCCCATTGAGGGCCTCATGGAAACCGCATTATTTAAATGAAGCTATGAAATGGGTGGTCAGAGCTCGCTTTGAGCCTTCGTTAGATGACCGAATAATCTCATTAAACACTGCGCTTGAGTACTGTTTAAATGAAGAACGGGGCGAGACAGTTCTTGCGGAAGCTTTGCATGAAATGAATTACGACAGCACCGATGAACTTAATTTCTCGCAGATGATAGATGACATAGTGAAATCAATTGATTTACCGGCTATTCGAGGACTTAATGAGAAGCAAAGCAAAAAACTGGACCGAAGAATTAGGAACCAGGCTAAAGCGTCATTATTATCATCTCGTCTGGCGAGCCGCCTTACAGCTATGTGCAGAAGGCTTGGAGATCCAATTACGGAACAGGAATTGCAATTATTAATTGATGTCAATAAGGCAAGAAATGGACTACTGCATGGAAGAAGATCCGTGTTCCTAAATATAGTTGATCTGGATCGCGCAATTGTCGCAGCCAGTACTCTTATTTTGTCAAAGGTTGAGAAGATTGGGGGATCTAAGCAATGAATTTAATTGAAGCGGGCCTTGAGTTTGGACATGCCCTCAGGAACGATTATTTAGCTAAAGGCAATGATGAATTAACAGAAAAATATACAGAAGAGCTTCTCGGTGAGGAGATGTCAGAAAGGTTATGGGAACTATTCAATTCAAAGGTTGCGTCCAGATCATTCTTTGGCTTCTCTGACGTACTGTCCTTATTATCCACGGCCTCATTTGATGAGCAAAGGCCGATAACTCAATATTGGGTCGATTTAAAGCTTGCTGTAGATGATAATCCCGTTCTTCTGGACCTTGCTAAAAAGTACTTTGAAGAGGGCGAACTGGTCGATAGACTGATAACATCTGCATTGATTCCAGGCTCCGTTAATACCGATGGATTATATTCAGTTGAGACTAACCACCTATTTAACGATTTTGCAGCATCTCTCAAACGAACAGGCGTTACTCGCAGTTTTGCAAATTTAATCCCAAGGTCATCTTTAGACAGCAACATCATTGATAGCCATATGAAAACCCGGGGTTCAGAAATTGATTCAAATCCGTGTCTTTTTAATTGGAAACGAAATTACAAGGATGAGCCTTTGGCGAGCGAGTTCACCGCCATCGATTTAACCTGTTTTTTAGCAAGCGTTGCGAGACGTTCTATTTTTTTCTGGCTTTATGGGTGACCAGATCGACCTGAAGGTAGATCACGATTCAATTGGTGGCCTTAATCAATCTGAACCAATTAAGTCAATAAAACTGAAAACTACCGACTTCTCTCCGGTTTTTAATAGGCGCTTTGCACCCATGTTAACTCAGAACGAAAATAATCGCATAGGCTATATGCTACTAACAAAGTATAGTTTGGAATTTGGCCAGGAAGTTGACTCTTGTTGTAGCCTTGAAGGCCTCTTATATCCTCTAGATGATTTGAATTTATTCTCGTATATCAGTTAACTTTCAGCTAATCTCTGATCTGTTATTAACAACCGCATCATAGGCATACAAGAGACTTTACACGGGTTCGGCAGCGCGCTGCTGCCCCCGCCCGACGCCTCTCGATTCTTCCATTCACCGACTGACAAAACGATTTACACCTAATTTTGGAACCTAACACAGGTTTTCTTCTTTGCCCCTAATCTGATCTCGCTAAACTAATAACTGCTGCTACCAGGGCATTTTCTGGTGCACATTCTA
>CALBOJ010000092.1 GCA_937896835.1 uncultured Collinsella sp. | reverse complement strand
CTCGCAACAACGTCACCGCAGGCGGGGCCGGGCTTAGTTTTCAGAACACTCCGCAGACCAGTGTGGCGCCTTGTCCGCGGCCCCGAAGGAGCAGGACAAGGCGCCACACATGGTCGAGGACGTTCTGAAAACCAAGCCCGGCCCCCGCCGGACAGGTCAAACTACTCGCAGAGCAGCTTAGCGATCTGGACGGCGTTGGTTGCCGCGCCCTTACGGATTTGGTCGCCGCAGCACCAGAAGGTGATGCCGCGCGCGGCCTCGGGGTTCGAGATGTCGCGACGCACGCGGCCGACCCAAATCAGGTCCTGGTCGGACGTATCCATCGGCATGGGGAAGCGGTCGTGTGCACCCTCGGCGCTCATGTCGTCGACCAGCTTCACGCCCGGAGCGGCGGCCAGCGCGGCACGGGCCTCTTCCACCGTAATATCGCGCTCGAACTCGAGCGTAATGCTCTCGGAGTGCGAGCGCAGCACGGGCACGCGCACACAGGTGCAGTTCACGCGCAGCTCGGGCAGATGCATGATCTTGCGGCCCTCGTTTTGCAGCTTCATCTCCTCGGAGGTAAAGCCCTCCTCCTTGACACCGCCAATCTGCGGAATCAGGTTGCTCGCCAGCTGGGCGGCAAAGGCGCGCGGCTCGGGAATCTCCTCGCCGCGGCCCAGGGCGGCCAACTGAGCCTCGAGCTCGGCCATACCGGGAGCGCCGGCACCCGAAGCCGCCTGATACGTCGAGACGATCATGCGCTTCACGCCGGCGAGCTGATGCAGCGGCCACGTAGGAACCAGGCCGATGATGGTCGCGCAGTTGGGATTGGCGATAAGGCCGTGATGCCACTTGATGTCGTCGGCATTGATCTCAGGCATAACCAGCGGCACCTCGGGATCCATGCGGAAGGCGTGGCTGTTGTCGACCACGACGGCGCCGCGCTTGACGGCCTCGGGCAGTAGCTCCTTCGCAATATCGTCGCCGGCGGCGCCGAGCACGATGTCGCAGCCCTCAAAGGCCTCGGGGCAAGCCTCCTCAATCACAACCTGCTCGCCGCGGAACTCGACGGTCTTGCCCGCAGAGCGCGCGCTCGCTAGCAGCTTGAGCTTGCCGACCGGAAACTCCTGCTCGTTGAGGCACTCGAGCATCTGGGTGCCCACGGCTCCCGTCGCGCCCAAAATAGCAACCGTGTACTGTTTCATGCTTCCCCCTTTAAAGGCTGTGGCTTTTGCCCGCACGCCGAGCAGGCCGATTATTGTTGCCAGTGTATACAAGAACAGGGCGGGCACGAAACCCGCCCCGTCGGAACGAAACCGAAACGAAACGCCCCGCCGTAGTTTTTGAGGCAAGTCCCAAAAATCTACTGGGATAGCAGCTACTTGTGGAGCGCGGCCGGGGCGGGATCGACCGGCACGGGAGCCTCCAGGTCGGAGACCTTCACAATGCCGTTCTCGTCGGAGAAGGCGCGGTAAATGGTCCGAATCGCCAGGTCGAAGTCCTTCTCCTCGACACCGATAATGATGTTGATCTCGTCACAGCTCTGCGAAATCATGCGCACGCTCACGCCGGCCTGGCCGAGCATGCCAAACAGGTGGCCCGAGATACCTGCGCGGCCGCGCAGGTTACGACCGACGGTCGCGATGAGCGCCAAGCCCTCGACAACCTCGATCTCGAGCGGTTCGACCTCCTGCTGGATGTCACCCACGAGTGAGTACAGCGAGTCGTGCACATCCTGCTCCTGCACCACGGCGCCAAAGCGGTCGACACCGGTGGGCATGTGCTCAACGGAAACGTCATAGCGCTCGAAGACCGAAAGCGCGCGGCGCATAAAGCCGACACGGGGCTTGGTGCGGTCGCGGGCCACATTGATGGCGACAAAGCCGCGTTTGCCGGTCACGCCGGTAATGATGGGCTCCGCCTCGCCCTCGTCAGCCGTCTCGCTAATGATGGTGCCGGGGTCCTGCGGCGCATTGGTGTTCTTGATGACCAGCGGAATGCCTGCCTCGCGCACGGGGAACACGGCCTCCTCGTGCAGGACGCTTGCGCCCATGTACGAAAGCTCGCGCAGCTCCTCGTAGGTAACGCGCGCAATGGGCTGAGCCTCGGGAACAATACGCGGATCGGCAGAATAGAAGCCCGAAACGTCGGTCCAGTTCTCGTACAGATCGGCGCCAAGGCACTTGGCCAGAATCGAGCCCGAAATATCGCCACCGCCTCGATCGAGCAGCTTGATCTGGCCCTCACGCGTCGCGCCGTAGAAACCGGGCATAACAAAGCCACCCTGCTGGCCGTACTCCTGCACCAGCTCGGAGGTGCGGTTCATGCTGAGCGTACCATCGTGATGGAACGCCACAACCGTCGCGGCGTCCAGGAACGGCAGGCCCAGATACTCGGACATCAGGCGAGCGGTGAAGTACTCGCCGCGGCTCACAAGCTCCTCGGTGGAGTAGCCGCCCGAGCGGGCGCGCTCGGCAAAGGCTGCGAACTCCTCGCGGATGGGATAGGTGAGCTCCAGCTCGTCAGCGATATCAAAATAGCGCTGACCGATGTCCTCGAGCAGCTCCTCGCACGACACGTGATACTTAACGTGCGCGTTAACCAGGTAGAGCAGGTCGGTCACCTTGGTGTCGCCCTTAAAGCGGCGACCGCAGGCGGAAACCACCACAAAACGGCGGGCAGGGTCGGCATCGACGATGGCCTTGATCTTCTTGAAGTGTTCGGCGTCGGCGACCGACGAGCCGCCAAACTTGGCAATTTTTATCATGGCGTGGAGGTTACCTTTCTAAAAGCCTCTGCAAACCTGTTTTGCGCGCTCTGATACCATGGTTTCACCGATTGGGACCAAGGTATCCGAGGAGCACTGTTATATGGGAACTTATCATAGTACACGAGGACGCACTTTATCATGCTCAAGTAAGGTGGCAATCCGTACCGGCATCGCTCCCGACGGGGGTTTGTTTGTCTCGGACGAGCTTGGCACCCAGCAGGTCGATATCAGCTCGCTTGCTGATAAATCGTACTTTGAAATCGCTCAAAATGTGTTGGGAATGTTACTGAACGATTACACGGACGAAGAAATTTCGGCGTGTGTCGACGAGGCATACCGCGGCACGTTCGCGAGTGAAGAGGTCACGCCTCTCGTCAAGCTCGACGCAGCACCGGGCACCGACGCCCCTCAGACCTATGTGATGGAGCTCTTTGGCGGCCCCACGAGCGCCTTCAAGGACGTCGCCCTGCAGATGCTCCCCCGCCTCATGGCCCGCACCTCCGCCCAGGACGGCGGCGCCGAGCGCATCATGATCGTCACCGCCACGTCGGGCGACACGGGCAAGGCAGCACTCGCCGGCTTTGCCGACGCCCCGGGCACGGGCATCACCGTCTTTTATCCCGAGGGCAAAGTCAGCCGCGTACAGAATCTGCAGATGTCCACTCAGGAGGGCGATAACGTCGCCGTCTGCGGCATCCGCGGCAACTTTGACGACGCCCAGAGCGCCGTCAAGCGCATCTTTGCCGATAAGGAGCTTGCCGAGCGTCTGGAGGCCGCAGGCACGGTGCTTTCGAGCGCCAACTCCATCAACGTCGGCCGTCTGGTACCGCAGGTCGTCTACTACTTTGCCGCCTATGCGCAGCTGTTGCGCGCCGGCGCCATCGAGGCCGGCGACGCCGTGGAGTTCTGCGTACCGACCGGCAACTTTGGCGATATCCTGGCCGGTTACTATGCCAAGCGCATGGGTCTGCCCGTCGCCAAGCTCATCGTCGCGAGCGACAAGAACAACGTGCTGGCTGACTTCCTGAGCACCGGCGTCTACGACCGCAACCGCCCGTTCTTCACGACCATCTCGCCTTCGATGGACATCCTCATCAGCTCTAACCTGGAGCGCATGCTCTACTTCCTGTCCGATGGCGACTGTGAGCTCGTTGCCGGCCTTATGGAGCAGCTGGCGCGGACTGGTCGCTACGAAGTTCCCGCCGACCTGCTGGCAAAGATTCAGAGCGTCTTTGGCTGCGGTTGGGCCAGCGAGGACGAGGTACGCACTGCCATCAAGAGCTGCTGGGACGCGAACGGCTACGTGATCGACCCGCACACCGCCTGCGGCTATCACGTCTTTGAGCAGGTCGCTCCCGCCGAGGGCGCCAAGGCCCGCGTGCTGCTTTCGACCGCCAGCCCCTACAAGTTCCCGCGCGCCTGCTGCGACGCCCTGGGCCTCGACGTTCCCGAGGACGACTTTGAGGCCATGCGCGTGCTCGAGCAGGCAACCAACACGGTTGCCCCGGTCCAGCTCGCCGAGCTCGAGTCCAAGCCCGTCCGCTTCGAAGACGTCTGCGACGTAGCCGACATGGCCAACTACGTAGAGCAGGCTGCAAAAAAGATGGCTACCAACTAAACCCTTACTAGGCGCCGGCGAAAGCCGGCGCACCTTCTTTTATCAGATACTCACCGGGATAATGACGAGCTGACATGCGGGTCTGCCTGTTTAGTTCGTCGCGAGTTCCGCACGAGCCGGAAAGCACTTAATGTGCTTTCCGAGCGAGCCAGGACTGCCCGAGCAGCGAACTAAACAGGCAGACCGCCCAGGAGATTCCCATGATCAAAATCACCGTCCCCGCCACCAGCGCGAACCTAGGCATTGGCTACGACACCCTCGGCATGGCCGTCAGCCTCTACTCGCACTTCACCTTCGAGCGCGCCGACAAGCTCACCATCACGGGCTGCCCCGAGGAATTCCAAAACGAGAACAACCTGGTCTACGTTAGCTTTGTCGATGCACTGGCCGCATGGGGCGAGCCGGCCTTCCCCGTCGCCATCGACATTCAGACTGACGTTCCCGTCGCCCGCGGCCTGGGCTCCAGCTCCACCTGTGTCGTCGCCGGCATTATGGCCGCCGCCGCGCTGACAGGCCACACCGTCGACCGTGCCGAGCTCGTCCGCATTGCCACCGAGGTCGAGGGCCATCCCGATAACGTCGCCCCCGCTATCCTGGGCGGCGCCGTCTGCTCCTTTACGCCGACCGATTCGCTCCCCCAGTGCCTGCGCTACGAGGTGAGCGATCGCCTGCGTTTTATTACCGTGATTCCTCCCTACGAGGTGCATACGAGCGAGGCGCGCAAGGTCGTGCCGCAGGAGGTTCCGCTCTCCACCGCCGTATGGCAGATGGGCCGCATCGCCGGCATGACGCGCGGTCTTGAGTCCGGCAACCTCGACCTGATTGCCGCCGCCAATGACGACCGCATCCAGGAACCCTATCGTCGCCGTCTGATTCCCGACTACAACGCCGTGCGCGACACCTGCCTTAACGGCGGCGCCAAGACCATCTGGATCAGCGGATCGGGCTCGACCCTTATGGCTGTGACCGACGACACCATCGTGGCAAAGTTCCTGCAGGTCAAGCTGCGCGAGCAGTTCCCTAAGTGTGATACGCATATTCTGACGTGCGACACGGAAGGCGCTCAAATCGAGTACCTGTAGACATCGCCGATCGGTCTGTCCGGGCCACCCAGGGGCATCCCCTTAAAAACGTCCTCGCACTTGAGGCCCGCTTATCCTGCTCCTTCGGAGCTGCGGATAAGCGGGCCTCGTGCTGCGGAATATTTTTAAGGGGATGCCCCTGGGTGGCCCTATGGCAACGTGGCGAGCGATGTCTACAGGGACCCACGCTTTGAAGGGGCGCCGGGCTGATAATTTGGCTCTTTATTGGGGAGGGCTCTTGCTAGGCTGGGGCACTTATTAGAGGCAGGCTTCGGCGATGCGGCGCTTGAGTTCGTCGATGCCGGTGCCGGTTTGGGAGCTTGTGATGATTACGTTTTCGGCCGGGACGTTGAGTTGCTTTTTGATGGCAGCTGCCTGGCGGGCCTGCTGGGTGCGGCTGAGCTTGTCGGCCTTGGTGAGGCAGACGATAAAGTTGAACTCGTTGCCCTGCAGATAGTCGATCATGTCATGGTCGAGCTTGCTCGGGTCGTGACGAATATCCACCAGCGACACGACCAGGTTAAAGCTGCGCTCGGAGTCGAAGAAGTCGCCGATGAGCTCGGCCCAACGGTCGCGCTCGGCCTTGGAACGACGGGCGAAACCGTAGCCCGGCAGGTCGACAAAGTGAACGTCGTCGGCCTCAAAGAAGTTGATGTTGCTTGTCTTGCCCGGCGTGCTCGAAACCTTCACCAGGTTCTTGCGGCCAAAGAGCTTGTTCATAATGGACGACTTGCCCACGTTGGAGCGGCCAACAAAGCTCACCTCGGGACAGGTGGACTCGGGGATCTGCGAAACCTTGCCGTAGCTGGCGACGAACTTGGCAAGCTGGTAGTTAATGGAATCGGCCATGGACACTCCTTGGTCGTAGGATCTTGCAAAAAACGCGCTATTGCGCAGCGGCAATGCGTCGAACGATATCGAGCGTGATATCGCTTGCGGCACGCGCATACTCGAACAAATCGAACTCGCGGTCGCAAATCGCATCATACGCCTCGTCACAATTATCGCTGATAGCACGCAGCACCAGGCAATCGACACCATTTTTGGTTGCGACATGGGCAATTGCCGCGCCCTCCATGCCGACACAATCGGCATGCGTCGCCTCGATGGCATCATTGCGCATAGCGGCGCCCGTCACAAAGCGGTTACCCGTGGCAATCGTGCCGACCAGGAACTGCTTTGCACCCTCGTTCGAAGCGGTCTCATTTGTCGAAGCATCAACAAACCCACGCTCAGCAAGCACATCGGCGGCAATATCGACCAGCGCGGGCGTCGAGACAAACTCCTCGAGCCCCGGTGCAGACTCGGCGATAAGCGCGGTATCGGTATCTAGATAGCGCAGGCATTTGCCAATGACGACATCGTCGATATGGAGCTTGGGATTCAGGCCACCTGCGATACCAGAAAACACAACTGCCTGTGGAGCATACTTGCTAATGAGGTGCTGTGTTGCGGCGGAAGCGTTTACCGTGCCCATACCCGCCGTCGTGGCGACAATCGACAGGCCGTCGAGCCCGCCGGTCACAACGTTCAAGCCCGCCTCCTGTACCATGCAAACGTTGCTCAACTCTTCCTTAATCTGCATGATCTCTTTTTCGAGCGCACCGATAATCGCGATGGTAGCCATGCCATTCCCCAAACCTATACGAAATTCTCAACCACGGTATGGTACCAGCATTTTGTTTGACCTCGTCAAACGAACACGTTAGGCCAGCGCAGCTCGGGTATCAAAGAATGTCTTAGCAATCGCAGCCACCAGCTCGCTCGAGCGATCGCTCCATGGCATCGATGTCATGATACTCATAATGTAGGTGTCGCCATCGACATCGATGAGGCCCGCATCGCATGTCGAATAGCAACCATCCTCGCTAATCCAGCCGGCCTTGTTGCGCACCAGGGCTTGGTCGTCCGCAATGCCGTCGCGGATAAAGGACCGGGTCGTAGAGGCCAGAAGATCCGATAGCCATTGCGACGTCTCGGTATCACGGCTCAAATACTCGCTCATCTCGCGCCACAACTTGGCCGAGGTGCGCGGGCAATAGGTGGGAAAATCACTCATCGGATCGAGTGCGGTATCGTAATCGATGCCAAGACTGGCAATCCAATCCTCGTAACCGACACGGTCAAACGTCGCGCGTAACGCAATAAACGAATCGTTGTCCGAATTAACGATCGCGGCCTCGATCAGGTCGCGCACCGTCTGCCAACCCATGTTGTAGCCACCATAGGTGCCAAGGGAATCATCGAGTGAAACCTGACCCGTCTCGACCAGAAATTCGCAGATGTACAACGCATAGAGCGCCTTGTAGCTACTCGCGCCGTAAACCTCGACATCGGGGTTATACGTCACGCCCTTGCCGCTTGACAGGTCGTAGAACACCACGCCCACATCGCCTAGCTCCTGCGCCCGACTCAGGGCATCCTGGAGCAAGGCAAGGCTCTCATCCTCCAAGGTAGGAGTCTTGTTATCCACCAACGAGAAGGCCTGAACGGTATCACCCGAAGGGATATCGTTGAAGTCCGCCTTCGAAAGTCTCGTCTTGAGATCTGCCGACGCTTTGGACTTTGAAACCTTCTCGTTTTGCGTCTGTACCGTTGACGCATCTGAGTGTGCCATTCGCTCCGACGCGTAGGTTTTGGCGGTAATTCCGAGGATAATAATCGCCAACGTTAGCATCCCAATGGCGGCAATCTTCGTCACGCGGACGCGAGCGTCGGCAAGGCCACGCGAAGATGTGCCCTTCGTCTCATATCTGCTGCTATGCTGCGGCATATACTCGTCCCGCGATGCGTTATTTCGCACGTGGTCTCCTGACTGCTACCGTTCATATACGAGCAGCATAATACCGAGCAGGCATTTCTTTCCAAAGATATTCAGCGGCGTTTAAGGCGTCTTTAAAGAAACCACAAGCGTATTTATCCAAATGGCGCGATTCTGTTGCGCATCTCCGCCCAAAACGCAGTTGCGGTGGAATAGTTCCTATTTGGGCGGCATAAGCCGAAAAACAAGAACTATTCCACCGCAACTTGACGGAGCTCTTTGGCAATCAACTTGGTGCCCAGGGGCACTCATTTAAGTCTGTCCCCAATGAGTGCCTTTGGGGAGCGAAAATGGCTCGCTAGCCGATAGCGTTTTTGAGTTCCGCGCGACGCTTTTTCATGCCCGTCATGACGGCGTTGCGCAGCTCGGGCATGCGCGCGGTATCCATCTGTGGAACGCCCTCGAGCTTATAGGGAATGCCCAATTGCTCGTACTTGACGACACCCATCGTGTGATACGGCAGCATTTCCAGGCCCACCACGTTGTGCCATGGAGCGATGAGGCGGCCGAGCGCCTCGCACTCCTCAACCGTATCGGTAATGCCGGGCACCACCACGTGGCGGATAACGACCTTAATCTTGCGACGGGCAAGCTCATCACCAAACGCCAGAATGCGTGCGGGATCGCAACCGGTCAGCTTTTTATGCTCAACGGGATCGGCATGCTTGATGTCGAGCAGCACCATGTCGGTCTCGTTGAGAACAGTATCGAACTTCTCGGGATGGTTGGGGTCAAACGCATAGCCGCAGCTGTCGAGGCAGGTATGCACGCGGCCATCGGGGTTGTTGTGCATTGCACGGAACAGGTCGGCTAAAAACGCGGGCTGCAAGAGCGGCTCGCCGCCGGACACCGTAATACCGCCGCTGCGGTAAAACTCATGGTTGCTCTGGAACTCGTCCATCAGGTGCTCGACGGTCACCATGGTGCCGCCGCTAACCGACCAGGTATCGGGGTTGTGGCAATACGCACAGCGCATGGGGCAGCCCTGAACAAACACCACAAAGCGGATGCCGGGTCCATCGACCGTTCCCATCGTCTCAATCGAATGTACGCGGCCCAGGGCAAACGCAGAGTCCTCGGGACGAGCGTCCACACCCTCGAGCGTCATCTCAGCCATTCCCGCTACCTTGCCTCTCATTGGTTTTAGCTACATAAATGCCAGAATCATTCTAGCCCATACGCATGATGGCGAAACGGTTTAGCGGTCAATTGGGTTGTCCTATTTGGCCCTACGCAAGAGCGGCGGGAAGGTTATCGCAACCCGCCCGCCGCTGAGGCAATAGAAATCGATAGACGCCAGACCTTACGCCTTAAGCGTGAGCACCGCACCGAAGGCGGTCGGGCCGCAATGGCTCGAGATGACACCGCCGACCTGAGTCCAGGTAACGTCCTTAAAGCCCAGGTCGTGCGCATAGACTTCCATGTCGTCGCGCAGCTCCTGGGAAAGGCCTACCGAATACGCCAGGCCAATATGCGAGTAGTCAATCTCGCCCTTCGCAACCATGTGGTCAATAAAGGCGCGGGCGCACTTGAGCATAGAGCCGCGGAACTTCTTGGTTGCCACGAACTTGCCGCCCGTTACCTCAATGCAGGGCTTAATCTTGAGCAGATGGGCACCGAGGAATGCCACGTTGGATAGACGACCGCCCGCCTTAAGGAAGGCTAGGTCGGTAGGAACAAAGCCCAGCAGCACACGGTCCATGACGGAATTCGTAAATGCAAAGATTTCGTCGACGGTGGCATCGGGGTGAGCCTCGATGTATTTGGCGGTCTCGACGGCAACAAGCGACTGGCCCACCGAGACAAAACGCGTGTCCATGGAGTAGACGTAGTCGCGACCCTTGGCGGCAATCTTAGAAGACTGGTGTGAGCAGGTCGTGGCCTCGGAATACGCAAGGTGCAGAATAGTCGCATCGGGCTGCTCGGCATGGATGCGATCGTACACGTGCGCAAAATCTGCCGGCGCGCAGCCGCTGGTCTTGGGCATCACGCCAAACTCGTTGCAGCGCGAATAAATCTCGAGCGGATCGATCGAGCCGTCCTCGACGGTCTCGTCACCAATCGTGACATGCATAGGTACGCGCACGATACCGTAGCGTTCGCAGAGCTCCGGCGTCACATCCGAACCAGACTCAACCACGATTACGTACTTGCCCATTATCATCACGACCCATCTCAACATTGGCTTTTCAACACATGGCACGCGCCGCCGCACTGTTGCACAACGGCGGCAGAGCGCCAAAGAGACGCCGCCCCTTGCACACAACAAAGGACAGCGTCTCCCTGGAAAAACTCCGTGCTAATCTGAGATTCTACACGGTTTATTACTAAGTGTTACTTACTCCGCAAACGGTCGCTATACGCGATAAACGGTAGTTCGCTGCGGCAACTGCGACACATTCCGCCCAGCAAGTCCAATCGTGCTCCACACACGGTTAATGCGCGAGGCGGTAGAAATTCATCGATGCCGCGCCCTCGGCGTGCAGCTCCATCGCCGGAACCGCCGGCGAATAGGTACGGCTCGTAAGTGCCGCCTCGCCGCCATTTGCAAAAATCTCGACCATCGTAGTGTCCGAAAGCACGCGCAGGTCGCGAAGCTCGCTGAGCTCAATCGACCTCTGGTCGCGCCCATAGCCTTCGTCACCCATGTCGAGGGTAAGCATCCCGTCTGCATAGCGCACAAAGACACCCTTGCGGATTTCGAGCTCGACCATCTTGGCGCCCTCGCAGGAAACCACAAGATCAAACAGGCGGCCCGGCTCCTCAACGGTTTCACCGCCTATCGCGCGAACGCAGTCACCGCGCATCCTCTCAATCTCGTGCGCCGGCCGCTGGCAGAGCTTACCATCGCGTATGCTCAGCTCTCGCGGCACCGTCAACGCGCACTGCCACCCGCGCGCCACCGTCGGGTTTTCTGCCGTCGCGTCGGGGCAACCCGACCATCCGATCATCAAACGCCGGCCTGCAGTATCCTCAAAGGACTGCGGAGCATAGAAATCAAAACCGGCATCGACCATCGGGGGCATGCCCTGCCCGACGATTTTAAAGCTCGGCGCCTCCCAATCGGCCTCGATGGAGAACCACACGCACTGATGCGGATTGCGGTAATGCCAACCATCGGCAGGCACACCCTGCGGACAGCAAACGAGAATAAGCTCGCCATCGAGCTCAAACAGATCGGGGCACTCCCACATAAAGCCAAACTTCTCGTCCAACTCAATGCGCGTCGCATAGCTCCAGTCCTCAAGATTGCGCGAGGTATAGACAAGCACGCACCCGCGATCGTCTTTCGTACGAGCGCCGAGAACCATGTAGTAGATACCGTCGTGTTCAAGGATCTTGGGGTCGCGCACGTGCGTACCGATATCGTCGGGGTAATCGACCGGCCCAACAGCTATGCGCTTCTCGCCCAATTCGTCGGGATTCTCGGCAACCATATGAATCTGGTTTTGCTCACGGCCCGTCAACACGTAGTCGTAATCATCGCGGTCAAAATGCTTGACGTTGCCGGTATAGAAGTAGTGAATCTTGCCATCGCGTACAAAGGCAGAACCAGAATACGCTCCGCTCGAATCCAAATCGGAATCGGGGAACAGCACGGGGCCGTGATTCTCGTACGTCACAAAATCCTTTGTCGTCAGATGGTTCCAAAGCACTGGACCGCCATGCGCAGCATCGAACGGATCGTATTGATGATAGATGTGATACGTATCACCAATCTGAACCAAACCGTTGGGGTCGTTGAGCCAGCCAAGCTCAGGCTCCACATGGAACAGAAGCCTATCGGGGTCGGACGCGATGCGGGCCGCCGTCTCATCCTGTCCGGCACGCCACTGCTCATAGTCCGCGCGTGTCACCTTGTTTTTTTGATTTAACATCGCCGTTGACTTTCTCGTCTATGGGGAAGGACGCTCGACTCACACGAGTCGAACGCCCTTCCTCAAATGGACTTATCCTCAGATTACACTGAACGGCTCAACTAGAAGCTAACGTCGAAGCCAGCGCCAGCGCCCTCTTCATCGGTGGTCGGCACGCCCTTTGCCTTGTTGTAGGCAAAGATCAAGACGATCGGCACGATAAAGGCGATGAGATTGCCAGCCACATACCACACGAGGGTCTCGGGCGTGACGATGAGCAGGCCAAGCACGCCGGTCAGACCCTGACCGATAGCGCGCACCTCAAAGAGCTTGACGAAGGCACCGCCGCAGCCTGCACCGATGCATGCGCAGATGAACGGAATGATCGAATAGCGCATGTTTGCAGCAAAGATAGCGGGCTCGGAGATTCCGACCAGCGTCGGGATAAAGGACGACATGCAGATGTTGCGCTCTTTGGAGTGCTTCTTGTGAATGAGGTACATACCGATGGCGCCGCCGCCCTGGGCGATGATGGAAACCGACCAGATGGCCTGGATGTAGTTGAAGCCAGTCGTGGCAACAAGGTTTGCCTCGATACCCTGGATGAACTGATGCGTACCGGTAACGACGAGCGGCTGCAGGAACGCGGCGAAGACAAAGGCACCAAAGACGCCCATCCTGTTGTACAGGATATCGATTACGCCGGCGAGGACGTCACCGATCAGGTTACCGAGCGGGCCGAACACGGTGAACAGGGCGACGTTAGCAAGAATCAGGGTAACGGTCGGGACAAAGACGAACGAAACGACCTCGGGGATGTACTTCTGGGCAATCTTTTCGACCTTGGCCATAAACCAGGCGGTCAGAATTGCAGGGAACACGCCGCCCTGGAAAGCAACCATGGGAATGGAGAGCGGACCAAAGTTCCAGTACTCAGCACCCGTCGGGTCCATAACGAACGTGTTGCGGTTCATAAGGCTCGGGTGAACCATGACGATACCGACGAGGATGCCCAGGATCGGGTTACCGCCAAAACGCTTGACTGCGCTGTACATAACCAGGACAGGCAGGTAGTCGAACGTGGTGGCGATAATGGCAAAGAAGCTTGCGAGGTTCTTGAGGAACTCGCTGTGATCGGCGAGGCTGCCCTCCATGCCAAAGAGGCCGTTGGCAACGATCAGCGACTTAAGGCCGATGATGATAGCAGCGCCGACGAAGGCGGGAATGATGGGAATAAAGATGTCCGAGAATACCTTGAGGACCGAGAAGAACTTGCCTTTCTTGTCCGCCTCGGCGCCCTTGACCTCGGAAGCGCTGATCTCCTTAACGCCCGTCAGAGCCATAAACTCATCGTAAACCTTGTTGACGGTACCGGTACCGAAGATGATCATGAGCTGGCCGCTGTTGTACAGCACGCCCTTGACGCCATCGATGTTCTCGAGCTCGGCCTTGTTGTATTTGCTCGTATCCTTGAGCACCAGACGCAGACGGGTCACGCAATGCGTGGCGCCCTCGATGTTCTCCAGTCCGCCGACGTTGTCGACGACTTGCTGGGACACTGTCTTGTAGTCCATGTTCCTCTCCATTCCTTTTCTAAATCATAAAACGGTTCGTTGCCGCTACAGAGACGCGATCGTTGCGCTTGCGCACTTGAGCGCACCGTCGGTGACGGTAAGCGCCACACCCTGGCCCTGCTTGTTGCAGAAGCGAGCGTTGAGCGCAACGTCATCGACAAAGATGGTCGCGATGTCGTCGTCGACGACCAGACGCACATGGTGAGTGCCCTCGCCCTTAAAGAACAACGGACGCTCGAGGCCCATGTTGTTGACCTGGAACCACGGGTACTGGGGAGCCGGCGTGAACTCGAGCTTGCCCTCGCGCAGGTTGGCGCGGAACTCATAGGCAAGACCGGTCTCGGCGTCCTCGGCGAACTTGACCGAGAAGCCGGCAGCGTTACCGCCGAGCTCAATGTCGGCATCGAGCAAGTAGGTGGAGCCGGCATCTGCGGCGAGCACCTGCTCGACCTTGCCCGACTCGCAGGAAAGCTCAAAGGTCTCGACTGCCTTAGCCTCGCCAAAGGCGCCAAGCATGCTGTCGGGGAGCTTGGTGCCGAGCGTTCCGTCGGCACGCTGAACGATCTCGAGGGGCATAAAGGTGCCACCCCATAGGTAAGAGCTGGGGTCGCCGCCCTCGTCACGCGTAGGAACCCAACCAAAGAGAACGCGACGCTCGCCATCGAATGCGGTGCGAGCGGCGTAGTACGCGCGGCCGTCGAAGGAATCGTCAGCGGGGGTAATCCAAGGACCGTTGATGGACTTGGACATGCGGTAACGGGTCTTGTTGCCGTCGCTGTACTCGGAAAAGACGAGGTACCACCAGTCGCCCATCTTAAAGAGATCAGGCATCTCAAACATGGTGTACAGGCCCGGGTTCCACCAGTCGCCCTGGAACTCCCAGTTGGTCAGATCCTTGGAGGTGAACTTGACCAGGCGGCCGGTCATCAGACGCTTGTCCTCGCCCACACGCGTGCCGAGGATGAGCATGTACTCTTCGTTCTCCTCATCCCAAAGCACAAAGGGATCGCGCCAGTTGCGGTCATCGTAACCCTCCTGGGGCGGAAGCAGCGTCTCGGCGATGTTCTTCTCCCACTTGACGGCGTCGTCGCTCGTTGCATGAAGAAGAACCTGCTTCATCAAACGTGCGCGGACCTTATCGCGATTGCAACCAGTGTAGAGCGCATGGTACTTGTCGCCCACCTTAAACACCGTGCCGGCATAAATGTACTGGTCGACTTCCTCGTCGCCGCCGCGCTCAAGGCTCTCGCCAAAGTCCTTGTAGTTGACGAAATCCTTGGTCGTAGCGAGTGCCCAGCCAAACGGCTCGCCGAAAGGTTCGGGGTTACGCGTGTCACGCTGATGATAGAGATAGAACGTGCCGTCCTCGCCGTACGGCATGATGTCGCCTACCCAAATTCCCTCAGGCTGGTAATACACCTTGTGCATCCGAGACTTCCTTTCCACGACATACTAACTCGGTACAATGGCAAGATATGTCAATCGTTTTCATATGTCAAACGTTTTCACACCAATACGTCTTTTCGCAGTTCCAGTCGTCGGCAAACGGTTGACATATGTCGGTGAACGGTCATCAGAGGCGTTTGAGGAATTCTTTTGGCACGGGATGAACTACGCGGTTTTGCCCTCAATGAGTTCGACGGGGAGCTTGATATTCGATTCGGGATTATCGCCGTTAATAAGAGCGATGATGGATTGCGCCGCGAGCTCTCCGATGCGATCGATATCTTGACGTACGGTTGTTAAGTCAGGCATAAACGTCATAGTTCGGCGGGCACCATCCGCGCCCACGACCTTAATATCGTCTGGAGCGCTCAAGCCGCGCTGCTTCATCACGTTGAGACAGATGGCCGCCATCGTATCGTCTCCCGCAAAGATGCCGTCAATATCGGGGTTCTCATCGAGGATCTTCGCAACGACCGCGCCCTTTTCGTCGTCGGGCTTAACGAACTCAACCTCACGGACAAGCGCGGACAAACCGGCCTGCTCAACAACATCGAGGTAGGCATCGGTACGCTTATTGGCAGGCATGCGCATGCGGCTATTGCTGCGCAGGCACAGGATACGCCTGCAGCCGTCATCAATCAGACGGCGCGTGGCGAGCTCGCCAATGCCATAGCTGTCACTTGCAATCTGGACAGAGCCCTCGCCAAGATCGCAGTCGATGCCAACCAGGCTCAAGCCCATCTCGGCATATGCCTCGGCACCGATATTGAGGGAGTTGACGATGACGCCGTCGACCATATTGCGGCGGAGCATGTCAATATAGGAACGCTCAAGATCGGGTCGATTGGCGCTGTTGCACAGCAACATCTTAAAGCCGTTTTCCGCTAACGTGCGCTCGACCGCCTGCACAACCTGAGCATGGAACGGGCTGCTCACAAAGGGAACGATCATACCGATAAGATTCAGGCGACCGTTGAGCATGGCGCGGGCGATATCGTTGGGCGTATAGTTGATGCGCTCCATCGCGGCATGGACCTTATCGCGGGTCTCTTGGCTAATATAGCCGCGATTATTAAGCACGCGAGATACCGTAGTAGGCGAAACCCCCGCCACCGCTGCAACTTCCTTGATGCCAGGCTTAGCAGAATCCTTAGAACGAGCGCCCTCGCGAGCCATAGCACCCTCCCCCATCAACATGTCATACGTTTACATACGAACAAAGCATACCCCAACAACAGCGGGAAGACGGTAACAGTACAAGTAAGTAAACGACTCATCCAAATAATTAGGAGAGTTTCGCCTAAAGGGTGACTACACAGGACCCCGCCGGGGCTGTTTGGGCTACCTCCCAAAACATTCCGCACTGATATTTTCTGTATTGAAGACGTCGATGATGCGCCCGTATACCATTGACGTCGACACCATCAGACGCGGTCCGCGCGGTGACCCCACATTCCGCTGGCGCCCACAGGGCTGCCCTCGTTTCCTGACATGTCCCGCGCGGGCCGCGGCGAGCCGAGACCGCCGCATGACCTAATAGGAGCATGGAGCGATACCGCGGACCCGAACAACCGCATTCTATCGCGCCCCGTCAGTGTGCCGTCTGCCCGGTCCAGGCGAGCACGGAAAGAACGGAGCGAGACATGAGAACCGAATCGACACCCGGCGCCCGCGGGCCGGTCTTCTGCGGGGTCGACACCCACGCCGACTCGCACTGGCTGTGCGTCCTCGACTGGAGGGGCCGCAAGGTCCTGTCCCGCCAGTTCCCCGCCGACGCGGCGGGATACGAGGCGCTCGCCGGGGCGATCGCGGCGGCCGGGGAGCCGGCCTGCGTCGCGATGGAGGGGACGTCGTCCTACGGGGCGGGCCTCACCAGGCACCTCGCGTCGCTGGGGATGCCCGTGCGCGAGGCGCTCTCCCCGGCGAGGACGCAGAGGAGGCGCCCGGGGCAGGGAAAGTGCGACGAGTCGGACGCGGAGAGGGCGGCCCGCGCGGCGATGTCCGACTCAAAGCTCGGGACCCCCAAGAGCCAGGACGGGTGGGTCGACGGGGTGCGCTGCATGCTCGCGGCGCACCCCGGGGCGGTGAAGGCGCGGACCTCGGCGATCAACACCGCGAGGTCGCTGCTCACCACCGCCCCGGAGGGGCTCAGGTCGAGGTTCCGCGGCATGGGAGGGCCGAGGCTGATGGAGGAGCTCCCCTCCGTGCGCGCCGAGGGCGCGCTGGGCGCCGCGCTCGGCGCGCTGGCGGACCTGTGGGCGGCGGCGCGCGACGCGGCGCTCGACATGGAGCGCGCGATCGAGGCGTCCCTGGAGGAGAACTGCCCCGCGCTGCTGGCGATGTACGGGTGCGGGCCCGTGAGCGCGGCCAAGCTCGCGGTCGCGGCCGGGGACAACCCGGGCAGGCTGCGCTCCGAGGCGTCGTTCGCGGCGATATGCGGGGCCTGCCCCATCCCCGCCTCGAGCGGCAAGACCGTGAGGCACAGGCTCAACAGGGGCGGCGACCGGCAGGCGAACAGCGCGCTGCACGAGATCGCGAGGCAGAGGGTCATGCGCGACCCCGAGACCGCCGAGTACGCCGAGAGGGCCAGGGGGCGGGGAAAGAGCGACAGGGAGGTCATGAGGTGCCTCAAGCGCTACGTGGCCAGGGAGGCGTACCGGGCGCTGATGCACCCGCACGAGATCAGGAGGCCCGAGGACGCCTCGGAGCTCGTGGCGGCCAGGCGCGCGGCGAAGGTCAGCCAGGTGAGGGCGGCGTCCATACTGGGCACCAGCGAGAAGTACATCTCGATGCTGGAGAGGGGACAAAGGGAGCTCAAGCCCATAAGGAGGGCCTACGAGGCATGGGTCGAGGCCGGACTTCCGCTCGATTGGGACAGGCAGGCCTTCGAGGCCGAGCGCAAAAAGGATTCTAAAAAACACCTTGCCAAATAGGAGCGTCAGGACGCAAGAAGCCCTCGCCGCACGAAGTGCGCAGCGAGGGCTTCTTGCATGTCCGAGGACGTTTTGGGAGGTAACCCAAACAGCCCCGGCGATCCTGCGGGAGTTAAACCCCTTTAGAACTTGTCGTGGAAGGTACGCGAAATGACCTCGTCCTGCTGCTCCTTGGTGAGAGTGTGGAAGTTCACGGCGTAGCCGGAAACGCGGATGGTCAGCTGCGGGTACTTCTCGGGGTGAGCCTGAGCGTCGAGCAGCGTCTCACGGTTGAAGACGTTGATGTTCAGGTGGTGGCCACCCTTCTCGGCGTAAGCGTCAAGCATGTGGACCAGGTTATCGGCCTGAGTCTCGGAAACTTCAGAAACCTTCATAATGTGTCTCCTTCGATTGATAGGCGCCGGCCGAAACCGGCGCACTAATCAGTAATCGTTATTGTTAGTATAGCACTAACAATAGTTACTCGCCCAGCTGATCAAGGTCGATATCGCCAAAGAACACCTGATCCTCTTTGCCGAGCGCACTCGGGATGATGGAGAAGGTGTTGGAGATGCCGTCCTGAGCATCGCGGAACGGGAGCTTGGAAACCGAAGACAGCGAAGCGATGGCGCCGTGGCTATCGCGCTTGTGCATGGGGTTAGCACCCGGGGCGAACGGCTGGCCAGCCTTGCGGCCGTCGGGCGTGGAGCCGGTCTTCTTACCGTACACGACGTTGGAGGTAATGGTCAGAACCGAGGTCGTGGGCACGGAGTTGCGGTAGGTGTCGTTCATGCGGATGTACTCCATGAACTGGTGCACAACGTCGTGAGCAATCTGGTCGACGCGGTCGTCGTCGTTGCCGTACTTGGGGAACTCGCCCTCGGTCTCGAAGTCGACGATGATGCCGTTCTCGTCGCGGACGGGGTGGACCTTGGCGTATTTGATGGCGGACAGGGAGTCAGCCACGACGGAAAGGCCAGCGATGCCCGTAGCGAACCAACGATGCACGTGCTTGTCGTGCAGAGCCATCTGGATGCGCTCGTAGCAATACTTGTCGTGCATGTAGTGAATGATGTTCAGCGAGTTGACGTACACGCCAGCAAGCCACTTCATCATGTCGTTGTACTTGGCCACAACGTCGTCGTAATCGAGCGTATCGCCCTCGACGGCGCGATACTTGGGGCCGACCTGCTTCTTGGAGACCTCGTCAACACCGCCGTTGAGTGCGTAGAGCAGGCACTTGGCCAGGTTGGCACGGGCGCCGAAGAACTGCATCTCCTTGCCAATGCGCATGGAGGACACGCAGCAGGCGATGCCGTAGTCGTCGCCGTGGTAAACGCGCATGAGGTCGTCGTTCTCGTACTGGATCGAGGAGCTGGCGACAGAAGTCTTGGCGCAGAACTTCTTGAAGTTCTCGGGCAGACGGGTCGACCACAGAACGGTCATGTTGGGCTCGGGGCTGGTGCCCATGTTCTCGAGCGTGTGCAGGTAGCGGTAGCTCATCTTGGTAACGAGCGTACGGCCGTCAACACCCATGCCGCCGATGGACTCGGTGACCCACTGCGGATCGCCGGTAAACAGGGCCTGGTACTCGGGGGTACGGGCAAACTTGACCATGCGGAGCTTCATGATGAAGTGATCCACGAACTCCTGGATCTGCTCCTCGGTGAAGGTACCGTTGGCAAGGTCGCGCTCAGCGTAGATGTCGATGAACGTGGAGGTACGGCCGATGGACATAGCGGCGCCGTTCTGCTCCTTGACGGAAGCGAGGTAGGCGAAGTACATCCACTGGATGGCCTCCTGCGTGTTGGTAGCAGGGTTGGAAATGTCGAAACCATAGGTCTCGGCCATCATCTTGAGCTCGCCGAGGGCGCGGATCTGCTCCTGCAGCTCCTCACGATCGCGGATGTTGTCGGCGGTCATGACCGTCGGGGTGGAAGCCTTCTGGGCCTCCTTGTCCTTGATCAGGTAGTCGACACCGTACAGGGCGACACGACGGTAGTCGCCGATGATGCGGCCGCGGCCATAGCCATCGGGCAGACCGGTGATGATGTGGGCCGAGCGGCAGGCGCGCATCTCGGGGGTGTAGACATCGAAGACGCCGGCGTTGTGAGTCTTGCGCTCGAAGGTGTAGCGCTCGACAACGTTCTCGTCGATCTTGTAGCCGTGCTGGCTGGCAGCCTGGCAAGCGATGCGGATACCGCCGTTGACGTGCAGCGCGCGCTTGAGCGGCTTGTCGGTCTGGAGGCCGACGATGGTCTCCTTGTCGCGATGGGCGTTATCGATGTAGCCAGCGGGGTGGCTCACGATACCCGTGACGGTCTTGGTGTCCATATCGAGGACGCCGCCCTGCTCGCGCTCCTTGAGCAGCAGGTCGAGAACCTCGCCCCACAGCTCCTTGGTACGCTCGGTCGGGCCGGCGAGGAACGACTCGTCGCCCTCGTAGGGGGTGTAGTTCTTCTGGATGAAGTCTCGGACGTCAACCTCTCCCGTCCAGATGCCTTCCTTGAAGCCTTCCCATGCCTCCTGCATTGTGTAACCACGCTCCTAGTTACGTATAATGCGGCGCTCTCTCACACCGCTGCTTATTGAATTCTTGAATGTTAGACCTGCATGACCGGCTTCATTCGCCTTCCGTCGCGCGTTAGCGCAGGGAAAAACGTTTATTCACCTTGGTCTTGCAACCCTAAACCCAAGATTTCACCCGTTAGTGAAGGATAACATAGCCACCCCCTTCATCAGGGCTGTTATATGTTCCTTTTTTTGTGTCATTAGAGCGTTTTCAACAAATCCGCAGGAAACGCGCCCGCCATCATCTACCGTTCACCGAATTATTTGATATTTCCCCTTGCCTTTATACGTCCTTCACTCTAGCTGTTATGCCAGCTTTAGCAGGGTAAAGTACCCACCGATAGATTTTTGGGACATGCCTAGAAATCTACTTTTTCGCCGCGACGGAGGCGGTGGCATGAAATGCCACGAAGGTAGATTTCTAGGCATGTCCCAAAAATCTACTGTATGAGGTGTGCATACAGGGGTATCATCTTTCACCGAAAATAGTTTCTAGTGTTAGGGGTTTTCGGTGGAAGATACCGATTTCCATGAGCTTGGGCGCCAGCTCTTAACTGAGTTTGGCAGCATGCATCAGCGCATTTCGCGCTTTGCGGACAAAGCTCTCGGCGGCGAGATGGCTGTCATGCGCGCCCTCATGCTCGCCGGCGGCTCGCTCACGCCGAGTGAACTCGCTGATCGTGCCTGGGTCTCGAGCGCCCGTATCGCCAATATCCTACGCGCTCTCGAAGCCAAGGGCTGGGTCGAGCGCGAGCACTCAAAGACCGATCGTCGTCGCGTACACGTCATAGTGACCGACAAGGGATTCCAGGATCTCGAAATCAAACGCCGGGCATTCGAGGACCGCACCGCGGCTTTCCTCGAGCAGCTCGGCGAAACAGATACCCAAGAGATGGTGCGCCTTCTAAGACGTGCCAACGAAATTATCGACTGCAACCAAGAAAGGAGAGATGCCGAGTGAGGATTCTCAAGCTCTTTAAAAAGCATGTCCTGGCACTGTTCGCAGCTATCGCACTCATCGTAATCAGCTGCAACGCCGACTTGGCGCTGCCTACCTATATGAGCGACATCGTCGACGTAGGCGTGCAGCAAGGCGGCATCGCCTCGCCCGTGCCCGACACCATCCGCGCCGAATCGCTCAACGACCTCAAACTCTTTATGAGCGCCAAGGACGCCAAGGCTGTGGAGGCCGTGTTTAGCAAGGCGGACAATAACGGCATTCGCACGTACAAGGGAACCGAGGATGAGCGCGGCGGCGGCGGCAAGATTGCCGACATCATGAGCCTGCCCGAGACCGTCGTCCTTTCGCTCAACCAAGGCATCGACGCCAGCTCCATGGGCGACATGATGGGCGCGTCCAGCGAGAAAGACAACAGCGGCACCCAGGCCATGCCCACCCCCGAGCAGATGGCGGCGATGACGCCCGAGCAGCTCGCCGAGATGCAGCAGAAGGCCACAGCGGCGCAGAACATGCAAAAGCAGATTGATGCCGACGGCGGTAAGATCACCATGAAGAGCCTGCGTCTGGGCATCGAGGGCGGTCTGGTAGACCAAAGCAAGCTCGTCGAGGGCGCCAACCAAATGGCGGACAAAATGGGCTCCATGTCGGGCTCCATCGTCACCCAGCGCGCCGTGAGCTACGTACAGGACGAGTACAAGGCGCAGGGCATCGACCCCGCCGACGTGCAGAACGCCTACCTGAGCCGCATGGCGACCACGATGTTTGGGCTGTGCCTGGTATCGCTCGTCGCCACCATCCTGACCGGTGCCGTGGCATCGCGCACCGCCTGCTCCATCGCACGCGACCTGCGCCACGAGACCTTCAACAAGGTTATGCACTTCTCGCCGGCCGAGGTGGGCAAATTTAGCCAGGCCTCGCTCATTACCCGCTGCACCAACGACATTCAGCAGATTCAGATGGCTGCAACCCTGTTTATCCGCATGTGCCTGATGGCCCCCGTCATGGGCATCGTCGCCGTCATGCGCGTCCTGGCCAACCACACCGGTCTGGAGTGGACCATCGCCGTGGCCATCATCGCGGTCTCGGCCGTCGTCGGCGTGCTTATGGGCCTCACCATGCCCAAGTTCAAAAAGATGCAGAGCTTTGTGGACCGCGTAAACCTTACCGCCCGCGAGCTGCTCGACGGCCTTATGCCTATCCGCTCGTTCAACCGCGAGGAGCATGAGCTCGAGCGTTTCGACAAGGCTTCGCTCGACCTGATGACCACGCAGCTCTACACCAACCGAGCCATGAGCTTTATGATGCCGCTCATGATGCTCGTCATGAACTGCATCACCGTGCTCATCGTGTGGTTTGGCGCGCAGGGCGTGTCCGACGGCGTGATGCAGGTCGGCAACATGATGGCGTTTATCTCCTACACCATGCAGATCGTCATGGCGTTTATGATCCTCACCATGGTTTCGGTCATCCTGCCCCGCGCCGAGGTCGCAGCCGAGCGCGTGGAAGAGGTCATCACCTGCCCCACGAGCATCAACGACCCCGCCTCGCCCAAACTGCCCGCGGCCAGCGCGCCGCGCGGCGAGCTCACCTTCCGTGACGTGAGCTTCCAGTATCCCGATGCCCGCGCCGACGTCATCAGCGGCGTGAACTTCACCACGCACGCCGGCCAGATGCTCGGCATCATTGGCTCCACGGGCTCGGGCAAGTCCACGCTCGTGCAGCTGATTCCGCGCCTGTACGACGTCACGGGTGGCAGCATTTCGCTCGACGGCATCGACGTGCGCGACATGACCCTTTCCGAGCTGCGCCGACGCATTGGTTATATCCCGCAGCAGGGTCGCCTGTTCTCGGGCACCGTTGAGAGCAACCTTAAGTTTGCCGGCGACATGGTAAGCGATGATGACATGCGCCAGGCCGCGCGCATCTCACAGGCCGAGGACTTTATCGCCGAGCGCGAGGGCGGCTACGACTCCCCCATCAGCCAGGGCGGCTCCAATGTCTCGGGCGGTCAGCGTCAGCGCCTGGCCATCGCTCGCGCGTTGGCCAAAAAGCCCGAAGTCGTGGTGTTTGATGACTCGTTTAGCGCCCTCGACTACAAGACCGACGCGCGTCTGCGCGAGGAGCTGGCCAAAAACGTCACCGACGCCGCGCTCGTGGTCGTGGCCCAGCGCATCGCGACCATCATGCACGCCGACCAGATTATCGTGCTCGACGACGGCCACGTAGTGGGCACCGGCACGCACGAGGAGCTACTGCACAGCTGCCCGGCGTACCTGGAGATCGCACAGTCGCAGCTTTCAGCCGAGGAGCTGGGGCTTACCCAAGAAGAGATTGCAGCCGTCATGGAAGGAGGCGAGCACTAATGGCAGACGAGACCAAGACTCAGATTCCCAAGCCCACCCGCCAGCGTGGTCCCATGGGCCGCATGGGTGGCATGCGCCGCGGCGAAAAGGCCAAGGACTTTAAGGGCACCATGAGGCAGCTGCTCGGCTATATCGGCCAGCACAAGATTGCCGTGTTTGCCGCCGTCGCCTTTGCCGTGTGCTCGGTCATCTTTAACATTGTGGGACCCAAGGTGCTCGGCCAGGTTACCACCAAACTGTTCGAGGGTCTGGTTGCCAAGGTCAACGGCACCGGCGATGTCGACTTTGCCTGGATCGCCAAGACGCTCGGCTTTTTGCTCTGCCTGTATCTGGCAAGCTCTGTCTGCAGCCTCATCCAAGGCTGGCTTATGACCGGCGTCACGCAAAAGATCTGCTACCGCATGCGCAAGGAGATCGCCGCCAAGATCGCCGTCGTGCCGATGAGTTACTTTAACGGCCACAGCAAGGGCGACGTACTCAGCCGCATCACCAACGACGTCGATACGCTGGGCCAGTCGCTCAACCAGAGCGTGACGCAGCTCATCACGTCGGTGACGCAGATTATCGGCGTGCTCGTCATGATGCTGTCGATCAGCCTGCCGCTCACCGGCGTCACCGTGCTCACGCTGCCGGCAGCCGCGATTATCCTGACCGTAATGATTCACTTCTCGCAGCCGTACTTCCGAGAGCAGCAGCAGGTTCTGGGCACCGTCAACGGCATTATCGAAGAGGACTTTGCCGGCCAGAACGTCATTCAGGTGTTCGACCGCGCCGAGGCCTCAATCGAGGAGTTCGACCGTCAAAACGACCGACTCTTTATTAGCGGCTGGCGTTCGCAGTTCCTGTCGGGCCTGATGATGCCGCTTATGAGCCTGGTGGGTAACATGGGCTATGTGGGCGTCGTCGTGGTGGGCGCACAACTCGCACTGACCGGCAATGCCACGCCCGGCGACATCCAGAGCTTTATCCAGTACGTTCGCAACTTTACGCAACCCGTGCAGCAACTGGGCAACGTAAGCAACACGATGCAGTCGATGGCAGCTGCCACCGAGCGCGTCTTTGAGTTCCTGGCCGCGCCCGAGGAGGAACAGAAGGCCGACGCGCAGATTCCCGAAAAGCGCCCCGGCCACGTGGAGTTTGACCATGTCAAGTTTGGCTACACGCCCGACAAGACCATCATCCACGACTTTAGCTGCGAGGCACAGCCCGGCCAGACCGTGGCCATCGTCGGCCCCACCGGCGCCGGCAAGACCACGCTCATTAAGCTGCTGCAGCGCTTTTACGATGTGGACGGCGGCTCGCTGCGCGTCGAGGGCATCGACGTGCGCGACTGGGACCGCGCGGCGCTGCGCGGCGAGTTTGCCATGGTGCTGCAGGATACCTGGCTGTTTAACGGCACCATCCGCGAGAACATCCGCTACGGACGTCCCGATGCGAGCGATGCCGAAGTCGAGGCCGCTGCACGCGCTGCACGCTGCGACCACTTTATCCACACGCTCGCCGGCGGCTACGACTTTATGATCAACGAGGAGGGCACTAACCTGTCGCAGGGTCAGCGCCAGCTCGTGACCATCGCCCGCGCCATTTTGGCCGACCGTCCGGCGCTGATTCTGGACGAGGCGACCTCCAACGTGGATACCCGCACCGAGGAGCTCATTCAGCGTGCCATGGATGCGCTGATGCAGGGCCGTACCAGCTTTGTCATCGCGCATCGCCTGTCCACGATCCGCAACGCCGACGTAATCCTGGTGATCCGCGACGGTGACATCGTCGAGAAGGGCACGCACGACGAGCTGCTCGCCCAGGGCGGCTTCTACGCCGACCTGTACAACTCGCAGTTCGACGAGGCGGCGTAAAACCGGCGGCAAACAACCGCAATACCCAAAGAATGGGGGCGCAGGACAACCAGCGCCCCCATTTTTCGTTCTGCGGCCCTTGGGCCGCATCCCCTGGAGCCGAATTGACGGTCCTTTCCAGCCCCTGTGGGCAAAAAATGGCAAATATGAGTACTGTTACCTTTTTAGTAACAGCCAAAACAGCCCCATATGCTGCCCGCACGGCTTGCAAGCGCCCCTAAATTACTCAAATAGTTCTATAGCGGGCTTATATGTGTTAAGGTTAATGAACATATTTTCTGTTATGTCTATTATCTTATGCCGGCAATATGACACTACGATAGCAACAGTACTCATATTTGCCATTTTTTGCCCACAGGGCCTGGAAAAGGCCAACAGGGTAGTCATTGGGGACGTTCTTAAACAACCAGTCAAACAAGAACGTCCCCAACGACTACTTAAAAACGGGAGATTATCCACTCTCATTCTGCGAGCACTCATTTAAGTCTGTCCCCAATGAGTGCCCGGCAGCAACGGGACCGCCGATGTCTTGGCAGAGTCAGCGAAAACCCGCGTAACTAAACCCGCTCCGCGATCTCGTGAATGAGGTAGTCGGTCTTTTCCCAGCCCAGGCACGGATCGGTGATCGACTTGCCAAAGACACCGCCGTCGACCGGCTGGTTGCCGTCCTCAAGGTAGGACTCGATCATAAAGCCCTTGACCAGCCTTGAAATGGCTTCGTTGCGGCGGCAGCTGTCGAGCACCTCCTTGCAAATGCGATACTGCTCCAGCGGACGCTTGCCCGAGTTGTCGTGGTTGCAGTCGATGACCGCTGCCGGATTGGCATAGCCGGCGTGCTCGGTGTAGCGCTCGGCCAGACGCTCCAGGTGCTCGTAGTGGTAATTGGGGTAGGTACGACCGTCGAGGCCGATGTAGCCGCGCATGACGGCATGCGCGAGCGGGTTGCCGTCGCACTCGACCTCCCAGTTGCGGAAGATAAAGCTCTGATGCGCCTGGGCGGCGTAGATGGAATTGAGCATGACGGTGGTGGAACCGGCAGTGGGGTTCTTCATACCCACCGGCACCGAAATGCCACTCGACACCAGGCGATGCTCCTGGTTTTCGACCGAGCGCGCACCCACGGCGACGTAGCTCAACAGGTCGACGAGGTACTGGTAGTTGGACGGGTAGAGCATCTCGTCGGCAGTGAAGAAGCCAGTCTCCTCGATGACGCGCAGGTGCATGTGGCGGATGGCCTTAACGCCCTCGAGCAGGTCATCGGGCGCCTCGGGGTCGGGGTTGTGCAGCAGGCCCTTGTAGCCAGTGCCCTTAGTACGCGGCTTGTTGGTGTAGACGCGCGGAATGATGATGAGCTTGTCCTTGACCTCCTCGGCGGTTTTGGCCAGGCGGTTCATGTACTCGAGGACCGAGTCCTCGCGGTCGGCAGAGCACGGTCCGATGATGAGCACCTTGCGCGCGTCCTCGCCGGTAAAGACCTTGGCGACCTCGGCGTCGAATGCCTGCTTCTTAGCGGTAAGCTCGGCGGAAAGCGGCATTTCCTCGCGGATCTCCATGGGGATCGGCAGCCTGCGTTTAAATTCCATGGCCATGCGGGGCCTCCTCAATCAATTGATGGCAACGAGAACATTGTCGAATGCTCGGCATTATCCGCTGTCGCACGCTAAAGTGCAAGCACAACCAGCCAAAAAGGGAATGGATAACGAGCGAGGATTTTCGGGCGCTTCCAACGAGAGTGGATAATCTCCCGTTTTTGACCTATGTTCGCGCTAAAAGTGGGAGATTATCCACTCTCGTCGAGCAAGCGTCCGAAAATCCTCGCTCGTGGCCCCTTTTCCTCCGTCCCCGAGAGATCGAAGCTCGTCTACCGAATGGTTGATGCGGCAGCGGTGCGCCCATGTCACACTCAGAGGTGGCCTGACCCACCTTGGAAGGAGCCTCCATGAGCCTTGACAACGTAACCCTGCGCGCCGCCACGCTCGACGACCTGGCTGGCATCGCCGCCATCTACAACCAGCTGTGGTGCAACACGCTGCGCAACCGCGGCGACGTCGAAGCTGCCGATTTCTGCGCGCGCTTCAACATTGCCATGCAGCTGCAGCGCTCCCCCATCGCGCTCGTCGCCGAGGCAGAGGGCCGCATTATCGCCGCCTGCTGCATCGGTATCTTCGAGGACGGCAAGCCGCGTACCAACCCCACGTGGGTACCCTGCTACGACGAGATGTTCGCCCAGGCAACCGAGATGGCAAAGACCGCCGATGCCAAACTCGAGGGCTCGCTCTTTGGCGACAGTCGCGAAAAGGCCACGGCCGATCGCTTTGCCGCCACGGGCGACGAGTATGCCCAGGGCCAGCTCAACCTGATCATCATTGTGCCCGAGTGGCAGGGCAAGGGACTCGGCCGCGAGCTCATCGACCTTGCGCGCGCCGAACTCGCCAAAGCCGGGTGCACCAAGTTCTTCCTGATGAGCGACTGCAACTCTGACTGGCAGTTCTACGAGCACCTCAACATGAAACGCATCCTGGAGGATCACAGCCAAGACACCGGCGACGGCTTTATCGTCTACATGTACGGAGGCGACACGCAGGATTAGCCTGAGTGCCGCCTCATGGGCTTTCTCCAAAACAGCCCAAACCAATCAGCCGCGCCAAAAGGGACATGCCAAAAAGGGACAGGTTTATTTTGAGCCTTCGTGAGTTCGTGTGGGTAGTCCCTACGCCTCGCGCCCCGGCAGGGCCGGCTTCAGGTCCGAGCACCTGAGCATCACGAGAGCGATCAGGTTGTCGATGTTGCGGAAGCCGTAGCCCTGCCTGATGGCCACCTTGATCTTGTTGTTCACCGCCTCGACCCTCGCGTTGGAGACGCCGAGCTCTATCGACCTGAGTATGCCCCGGCGCTTCCTGCGGACCTTGCGGGACAGCTCCACGAAGCGGGGTATCCGGCTGCGGCATGCCCACGCGAGCCAGCCGTCCAGCTCATCGGCGGCCTCGCCCGGCCCCGCCCGGAAGACCGCCCGCAGGCCCTCCTTGAGCAGGTAGGCCCGCCACAGCGCCGAGCCGGTGCGCCTGAGCCCCTCGAGCGCCGACGCTTGGCGGCCGGTGAGGTCCTCGGGGTTCTTGAGCAGCGGGAACCTCAGCCCCTTCACTGCCGCGGCGGGGTCGGGCGGCGCGGCCTCCCCGGCCCTTGGGCGCCCGCCCCGCCGCCTCGGCCGCGGCGCCGAGCGCAGGCCGTTCCACACCTCGCGCCTGAGGGCGTCGAGGGCCTCGGTCGCCCAGGAGACCGCGTGGAACGGGTCGACCGCGAGCTTGTGTTCCGTCAAGTAAAAATCGACAAATACGTCTGTCGAATTTCGACACCCTCA
>CALBOJ010000091.1 GCA_937896835.1 uncultured Collinsella sp. | reverse complement strand
GCAACGCGTTGCGCTGAGTCCTGAGGCTGTTGCAATGAAAATGAGAATCAAGGACACAAATACATCCTGTCTGCGTCCTTCAATCGTTTGCCTCAACGCTTGCGCGACAGAACGCTTGCAGATAAGATAGGAACACGGATGGCACCCGTTGCCGCGGGTCTTGCCAACTCCGATACACGTTTTCATCGTGAGAAGTGGCCGTCTTCGCTTACGCGGGGGCGGCTATTTCATTCGGCCGATAAACAGACCGAGTTCGATAGCCGCAATCAACAACGCCAATAACGAAATAACATCGCTTACGTTCATACCAAATCCCTTCTAAAGGGAGTTGGCCCATCCGTGCTCCATAACAGTAGTCTAACGCAAAATGCAGGTAATAGGAACACTTGTTCGTATTACCTGCGCCCTTTTCTAATGCACAAACATGCGCACGAACTTGTGCTTCCAGCTTGCGTAAGGAGCATAGCGGAATGGCACGTCCAGCCACGTTGCCTTGTTCACGATGCTCTTCTTGTGGCTAAACGTATCGAAGCTCTCGCGTCCATGGTACCGCCCCATACCGCTCGCACCCATGCCACCAAAGCCCATATGGCTCGTAGCCAAGTGCATAATCGTGTCGTTGACGCAGCCGCCGCCAAAGGGCACGTAACGCACAAAGCGTTGCTGAACCGCACGATCCTGGCTAAAGATATACAGGGCCAGCGGCGTCGGACGATCCGTAATAAACGCTTCGGCCTCGTCTAGGCTCTCAAACGTCAGCACCGGCAAGATGGGACCGAAGATCTCCTCCTGCATCACGGCGTCATCGGGGGCCACGCCGTCCAAAATTGTCGGCTCAATCTTGAGCGAAGCCTCGCGCGCGGCACCTCCAAGCACGACCTTATCGGGATCGATCAGCCCGCGCACGCGCGCAAAATGCTTAGCATTGACGATATGCCCGTAGTCCTCGTTATCGAGCGGATGCTCGCCAAACATACGACTGACCTCCTCCTTGATGAGGCCCAGCAGCTCGTCGTGCACGCGCGTATCGACCAGCAGGTAGTCGGGCGCCACGCAGGTCTGCCCCACGTTGAGCCATTTACCAAAGGCGATACGCCGTGCCGCAACCTTCAAGTTTGCCGTTGCATCCACGATGCAGGGGCTCTTTCCGCCCAGCTCGAGCGTCACGGGCGTAAGGTTTTTACTTGCGTGCTCCATGACGAGTTTGCCGACTGGAACGCTACCGGTAAAGAAGATCTTGTCCCAGCACTCATCGAGCAGCGCTTCGTTTTCGGCGCGCCCGCCCTCGACGACCGTCACCAGGCACGGATCAAATGCCTCTTCACAGATTTGCTTGAGCACCGCGCTCGATGCCGGAGCATAGGCACTCGGCTTGATGACCACGGTATTGCCCGCGGCAAGGGCGCCGGCGAGCGGCTCGAGTGTTAGCAAAAACGGGTAGTTCCACGGAGCCATGATGAGTGTGACGCCATAGGGCACGGCTTGCGTTTTGCACACGCTCACGGCGTTAGCGAGATCGCACGGACGCAGGCGCGGACGACTCCACCGAGCCACGTGAGCGATCTGATGTCGAATCTCGGAAAGCGACGTACCAATCTCGCACATATAGGCCTCGTCATGCGACTTCCCCAAATCGGTCTTGAGCGCATGGGCGATATCGGCCTCGTGGGCCCGCACCGCATCGCGTAAACTCACGAGCGCGCGACGTCGAACATCGACATCAAACGTGGCGTGCGTCTTAAAGTAGGCGCGCTGATCGCCGACGATGCGCGCAATTTCCTCGGTGTTCATGGACCCTCCTAATTCTCGTCCTCAAACATACCACCTGCAACGACTTCGTACATATGCTCGAGCTCCAAGCGGTCCATTAGAAGCGGAACGGGGTATAGCGGATTGGCCTCGGCATCGGCATGGGCCGCCATTTGCGGAATATCGGAGCGGCGAATACCCGTCACATATTTGGGAATGCCCAAGGCGGCATTCATGCGGTCGACCCAATCGATAAAGGCCTCGGCCGCAAGACTATCCTGCGCGGTAGCCGGCGCAATGCCCGCCATGTGAGCAAGATCGGCAAGCTTGGGGGCGGCGGCGTCACCATAAGCGCGAAGCATGTGCGGCAGGATGATCGCGTTGGCCAAACCGTGCGGAATTCCGTATCGGCCGCCCAGACTGTGCGCGATGGCATGCACATATCCGACATAGGAGCGGGTAAACGCAACGCCCGCCTTATACGCCGCCAAAAGCATATTGCGACGAGCGCACATGTCGTCACCATGCTCATAGGCCTCGAGCAAATTGTCGTGGATAAGCTGCACCGCCTGTCGCGCCATCTTGCGCGTATAGGGCGTGGTGCTTCGCCCGATAAAGGCCTCAACGGCATGCGTCAGGGCGTCCATGCCCGTCTGCCCCGTAATGGAAGCGGGCAAGCCGCACGTAAACTCGGGGTCGTGGACTGCAAAACGCGGGATGAGCACAAAGTCGTTAATGGGGTATTTGTAGTGCGTCCCGTCATCGGTAATTACCGCCGCAAGCGTGACTTCGCTTCCCGTACCGGCGGTAGTGGGAACGGCGATGAGCAGCGGCAGGCGACGATGAATCCGCAGCAGGCCGCGCATCTTGTTGATGGGCTTGTTTGGCTGCGCAATGCGTGCGCCCACGCCCTTGGCACAGTCCATGGCCGAGCCACCGCCAAAGCCGATAATGGCCTGGCAGGCGCTCTCTCGATACAGGGACGCCGCTTCTTCCACGTTTGAAACCGTGGGGTTTGCACGCGTTTCGGCATAGACCGTAACGCCAATCCCCCTGCATGCGAGCGCCGTCTCGAGCGGTGCCGTGAGCCCCAGACGGGCAATGCCGGGATCCGTCACGATAAGGACCTTCTGGATCGAGCGCTTTTGAAGCACCGCGGGCACATCCTCGGCATGCTCTAAAATGCGCGGCTCGGTATAGGGCAGGATCGGCAATGCAATGCGAAAAACCGTCTGATATGTTCGGCACCAGGCACGACGGGCTAGATGCATAAAGGAAACTCCTTCATTTGTTGATAGGTCAACATTTGCTCGACCGATTGTACTCAGCGGCGGTCAAAGACGGCCTGCCAATCGTTAATCAATCAACATCTTCATATCTCAAAATTGTTTTATTAAAAATCATTCCTAATAGGCTTCACATTTGGTTGCATTTATGGATAATAGGACTCGTCAAGACGCACGTCCGGAGAGGGCCCTTACGGGACCGGACGAGCGCACAATCGCCATCGATCGAAAGGATCGAATCATGAAGTTTGTTTGCCCCGTTTGCGGTTATGTGGAAGAGTTCGACGGCGACCAGCTGCCCGAGGACTTCAAGTGCCCCCAGTGCGGCGTTCCCGGTTCTCGCTTCCTGAAGCAGGAGGAGGGTCAGCTCGAGTGGGCTGCCGAGCACGTCGTGGGCGTCGCCAAGATGGAGGGCGTCTCCGAGGACATCGTTGCCGACCTGCGCGCCAACTTTGAGGGCGAGTGCTCCGAGGTCGGTATGTACCTGGCCATGGCTCGCGTCGCTCATCGCGAGGGCTATCCCGAGATCGGCCTGTACTGGGAGAAGGCTGCCCACGAGGAGGCCGAGCATGCCGCCAAGTTCGCCGAGCTCCTGGGCGAGGTCGTGACCGACTCCACCAAGAAGAACCTCGAGATGCGCGTTGAGGCCGAGAACGGCGCCACCGCCGGCAAGACCGATCTTGCCAAGCGTGCCAAGGCCGCCGGCCTCGATGCCATCCACGACACCGTGCACGAGATGGCTCGCGACGAGGCCCGCCACGGCAAGGCTTTCGCCGGCCTGCTCAAGCGCTACTTTGGCTAAGCCAACCGCCTGAGACATAACCTCAAGCTCGATGAGGCCCGGACCGTATTGGTTCGGGCCTTTTTCGTGCCTCACGAACTTGTTAACGCCCTGAAATAGGACCGTCTTCGGCATCGGCTTCTCGTCAAAACTAAGTGAGTAGACTTTTTGGAACTTGCCGAGCAGACCATCCATATCACTTTATAAAGCCGCAGGTAAATGCCTTGTTGCAAAACGACCTAGTCGCCAAAGTGACAAAAGTCTACTCACTTAGATTCGCAGCCGTCCACGATCGAGCCATTTTGTGTCTAACGGGCATCTTTCCGTCGATTACTCCCAATTTTGTCCAGTCAATGAATAGTTCAGACCGGAGTAATATCTCAGCCCTTTGCTCATCCGAGCTTTTATCACGATATTCAGCATCGAGCATCCTGCATATGGCCTTAACGATCGCGCGGAATCTATCCTCATCCGATATCTGTCTGTGTGTCAGGAGAAGCACATCGTAGCCCATGGCCTGAAGGGCCGTCATGCGGTCAGCGTCACGCAAGCCATCCCCTGCGCGTCCGTGCGAGGCCTTTCCCTGACATTCAATGGCCACCTGTCGCCTACCGTCCGGTGAAGAAAGAAGTAGGTCGATATATATACGGGACTTTCCCACAATCGCTCGAGCACTTGTGCCTAGCATCACTTCAACATTAAGCTCTATGTCGCAAAAACCTTCGCCTCCCAGGGATCGCGGCAGTGCAAGTAGCAAATACGCCTCGACCTCAAAAGGCGACGCGGCACCCAATGGAACGAGTTGCGATACCGCCATAAATCTATTGCCGTAACGCATCCCGCAAACATCTGAACAAAAACGGTCAAGGTCTCCGCCCAAAACCAAAGCGTCTCGACGCCATAAATTTGAGGCGGTGCCGTCCTCGGACGGGCAGCGCACCCAACCGAACGTTGTCGAAATCGCGCCCGAATCAATTGCACGCGAAAGCTCCGCCTCAAGTGCCGCCGGCAGAGCGCACACCGCAAACAAGCCACACATCTCCGCCAATACCAAAAGAAGCTGGAGATCCGTCAGGTGCCGCGACATGATGAATGCCGTCAGTAGAGGAGACGTAATCAAAAACCCATGCTCCGTTTCCAGCACGGATTCCCTGGGAAGCTCACCAAGAAACAGCCGCTGCCTAATGCTGGCTGGACAAGTCCGTTTGTTTCTCGTCCGAACCAATGTATACAACGGAAAACCGAGCGCGACCGCAGCCGTCGGGTTGCGGGCGAGATCATATCGCTGCCGGTCTTCTTCCGGTCGTGGAAGCGGCGGACACAAAGCGCGGACTTGAGGAGGCAAACGCCAGTACCTAAAAGCCGATATGTCACAAAGTAAATCCTTCATAGGCACAGGAAAACACGAATTTCAACCCAGTCAGTCACGCATTGGCGCGAACGCACCAAAAATGGCGCCGAACGGACTGCCAAGTTTTCAACAGCACTCCCCAACTGGCCAAAAGCTTGCCGAGAGCTGGACGAAGCCCTGTTGAAAACCCCATTTTTTTCTCATACAGGAGCTTTGCGCGGCAAGTGAGTAGACTTTTTTGAACATCCCGAGCAGGCCGGTCATCCTGCTTTTCAAAACCGCAGGTAAATAGCTTGCTACAAAACTGCCTGGTCGCCAAAGTGCTAAAAGTCTACTCACTTAGGTTGCAGAGTGCCCCCCATTAGCTGCAATTCCAAGGTTGTTAGTACTTTTGGACTCAGATCGTCATACTGAACAAGAATTTGAGTTGTGTTTTCAGGGACAGATGCGCCATCGGCACACCAAAAACAGTCACCGATATCGATAAAAGGGATGCTCGAGCGCGTGAGGGCCCGTGCAAAAGTGCTTCCGCCCGTTCTACGCTCCGCAACCACGATACAGTAAAGGCCCGCGTCTGCATGCTCGATCGAGACTTCCCCTGCCGGAAATGCCTTCCGTACAAGCGCCACTAGGCCATCACGCGCCTCGCGGGCACGAACGCGCACGCGGTTCACATGACGCTCGTAATCACCCGATTCCAGCAAGCGAGCCAATGCAACTTGATCTATGGAGCTAACCGACGAGGCGTAAAAACCAAGGTCGCGCCTAAACCGCTCCATCAGCTCGTCGGGCAACACCATGTACGCTAGGCGCAACGCCGAAGACAGGCTCTTCGAAAACGTGTTGGTGTATATAACCGACTGGGCGGCATCGATCGACGCGAGCGCGGGAATCGGCTTCCCGGCAAGGCGAAACTCACAATCAAAGTCATCTTCGATGAGATACCGACCTGGTCGCTCGGCGGCCCAGCTCAGAAGCGCATAGCGACGCGCAATGCTCGTCACAAGGCCGGTCGGATACTGATGGGACGGCATCAGGTGAAGGACATCGGTCCCGCTTTTCTGCAGAGTGCTCAAGTCCACGCCCTCATCATCCAACGGGATATGTCGAACTTTGCAGCCCATAGCCTGATAGATACGCGTCAGACGCAAATAGCCCGGATCCTCAACCGCATACACCTTGTCCGCGCCAAGCAACTGAACCAACATGGTATCGAGCAGCTGGGCGCCCGCACCGATAACGATGTTGTTGGGGTCGACATTCATACCCCTTGTCCCGTGCAGATGGTGAGCAATTGCGCGTCGCAGCCGAGCAGTGCCCTGCGCCGGTGCGGGCGAAAAGATTTCGCGCTCGTCTTCGGATGCCAGCGTCGCCCGTAGCGCGCTTTGCCAAAGCCGCGCCGCCTCCAAAGCAGAAGGAGAAAGCGCATCGAATCGCTCGACCTGTCCGTTGACATCATGCACGCTGGGGCCCACAGAGACGGCATCTCGGTCGATGCCCTCCGCAGCCGAAGCCAAAACCGGTGCATCCGGAAGCTCGCAAGCGTAGTAGCCACGACGTGGTATTGAGCAAATATAGCCCTCAGCGAGTAACTGGCTATATGCATTCTCGATGGTAATAACACTGATTCCCAGATGACTGGCAAAGGCGCGCTTAGACGGCAAATGCTCCCCCGCCACAATGCGTCCAGCTACGATATCATCTCGAATTTGCTGGTAAACATACTCATAGAGCGATGCTTCGCCGCGTTTTTCCAAATTGTAGTCAAGCATGAGCCTATCACCTGACCTTATTAAGTCATTCAATCTGGTATTAGTCTGACCTTGTAATTATCTCGAAAACTGAGTATTTTGTCATACCCAGCTCCCCGATAGGATGTTCCGTCAAGCAATGCACATGCCAACCAAGGGAGCAACCATGGCAGAACAGAACAGCAAGGCCGACCGCGTCAAACTCAATCGCGAGCTCGCGCAGATGCTCAAGGGCGGCGTCATCATGGACGTTACCACGCCCGAGCAGGCACGCATCGCCGAGGAGGCAGGCGCCTGCGCCGTCATGGCCCTCGAGCGCATCCCGGCCGACATCCGTGCCGCAGGCGGCGTCTCGCGCATGAGCGACCCCAAGATGATCAAGGGCATCCAGGAGGCCGTCTCCATCCCCGTCATGGCCAAGTGCCGCATCGGTCACATCGTCGAGGCGCAGGTCCTGCAGGCCATCGAGATCGACTACATCGATGAGTCCGAGGTTCTCTCCCCTGCCGATGACGTCTATCACATCGACAAGACCCAGTTTGACGTGCCGTTTGTCTGCGGCGCCCGTGATCTGGGCGAGGCGCTGCGCCGTGTTGCCGAAGGCGCCACGATGATTCGCACCAAGGGTGAGCCGGGTACGGGCGACGTCGTTCAGGCCGTGCGTCACATGCGCAAGATCCAAAAGCAGATCCGTGACGTTGTTGCCCTGCGCAACGACGAGCTCTTTGAGGCAGCCAAGCAACTGCAGGTTCCGGTCGAGCTGGTGCGCGAGGTCCATGCCACGGGTAAGCTTCCCGTCGTGAACTTTGCCGCCGGCGGCGTAGCGACCCCCGCCGACGCCGCGCTGATGATGCAGCTGGGCGCCGAAGGCGTGTTTGTCGGCTCGGGCATCTTTAAGAGCGGCGACCCCGCCAAGCGCGCAGCCGCCATCGTCAAGGCCGTGGCAAACTTCACCGATGCCAAGCTCATTGCCGAGCTTTCGGAGGACCTGGGCGAGGCCATGGTGGGCATCAACGCCGACGAGATCGAGATTATCATGGAGGAGCGCGGGCGCTAGTCCAGCAGAAAGGATCGCACATGAGCGATTATGCAGACCAAACGGTCGCCGTGTTGGCGGTCCAAGGTGCTTTTGCCGAGCACGAGGCAAGGCTATCCGAGCTGGGCGCACGTTGTATTGAGCTGAGGCAGGCGGCCGATTTGAAGCAGGACTTTGACCGTCTGGTACTTCCCGGCGGCGAGTCCACCGTTCAAGGGAAGCTGCTTGATGAGTTGGGCATGCTCGAGGAGCTTCGTGCCCGTATCGTTGAAGGCATGCCTGTCCTGGGCACCTGCGCCGGCCTGATTCTGCTGGCTCACGATCTTGCCGCCCATGACGATAAGGGCACGCCGCGTTTGGCAACCATGGATGTACTTGTCGAGCGCAATGCCTACGGCAGGCAGCTCGGCAGCTTTCGAACCAAGGGACAGGTAGCCGGCATCGACGGTGAAGTGCCGCTGACGTTTATCCGCGCGCCCCGCATCGTCGAGGTCCACGGCGACGCCAAGGCCTTAGCGAAAGTCGACGGGCGCATCGTCGCCGCGCGCCAGGGCAACCAGCTCGGCGTAACCTTCCACCCCGAACTCGACGAAGACACCCGCCTCCACGAACTGTTCCTACAAATGTAGGCAGAAAACAAACGAGCGTGGATTTTCGGACGCATAGCAAATGAGAGTGGATAATCTCCCACTTTGAGCTTGAATGCAGGCTCAAACCGGGAGATTATCCACTCTCATGCTATGTAGTCATTTAAGAACGTCCCCAATGACTACTTCGACAACACCGATGTTTTGGTTCCGACAGACACTATGACCCAATCCGAGGGCACTAAAAAGACAGGAGCCCCCGCTCGTGACCGCGGGTCGGGGCTGCGACAATGATGTTGAAGTGCC
>CALBOJ010000090.1 GCA_937896835.1 uncultured Collinsella sp. | reverse complement strand
CTTCGTTAAACGAGCGCTAGGGTGTCACCCTTACACCAACATTTTCGACGCGATCGGCAAGCATCTCCTCGTCATGAGTGACAACGATTACAATATGGTCTCTCTTAATTTCATGAAGCAATTTGATCAGCGCGCCTCGACTCTTCGCATCAAGTGCTGAGGTCGGTTCATCAAAAAGCATAACGTCCGGCGATTTCAACAGCTGTCTCACAATTGCAATCTTTTGCTTCTCGCCGCCGGACACCCCTCCTTTCCCGCCGTCAAGCATCGCCGTTGCCCCGTTCTCCACAGAAGCAACCATTTCGTCTAGCCCCAATATGACAAGCATCCGATTCAGCTTATCCATCTCGTAATCATCAGAAAGCAGCGTAAGATTATCGAGAATCGTCCCCTCAACGATAGGGGGTTCTTGCTCCGTAATGCTGACTCGACACCGCCGCAATGCATATCGATCGATGCAACGCTGTGACACCCCGTTGTAGCGAACGGCCCCTTCTGTGTCATCTGGATATAGCCCCAATATCACTGACAGCAGCGAGCTCTTCCCCGAACCATTCGGCCCCGAGATTCCATATAGCCGACCCCTGGAAAACGCGAGCCCCTCAATGCTTAACGCGACCCTTTCCGCCCCTGGATAACGTAGCTTGATGTTCTCTAGACGGATTTCCTCAATCGGACCAAGCGCCAATTTGCCATTCGCTTCCACCGGGACGTCCCAAATTCTTTTCAGCCGCTCATAGCATACGCGATTAGTCTGGTAATCCCTTCCCCAGCCCAACAAATACTGTACCGCTGAGCTTAAGTTCGAATAATATCCAACAGCAGTCACGAGAAAACCAGGCAACAGTCTCCCGCCCATCACTTCAACCGCGCCCACAGCAAGAAGACATCCTTGAGCGGCGGAAGCGACCAACGCGTTGCCAAAGGTAAATCTAGACCCTACTTCCTGATTTGCTCTCATCGTTGGATAGAGCCCATTAAAAGCTTCGACCAGTACAGCGCGGGACCTATCGAACAAAGCATGTTTGCGGATGAAATCAACTTTCTCCAACTGATCTTGTAGACAGGAAAAAAACCTCGCGCTCTGCTCTTGTACGTCAAAACTTCTCTCAAACAGCCTTGCGCGTGAAACCGCATAAAAAGCGGCACTCGCTGCCGCAAGAACAAGGCAGACCACACTCAACTTGATATTCAGGCTACCGAGAACAAACAGGGCGGACAAAAGGGTGATAACGTTGCTTGAAACCCCCACAACCGAGTTGATTACGAAGATGACAAGGTCATTAGCGTCGTGATTGATTTGCTGGTTATAATACGACGCGTTGAAGCCCTCGAAGAATGCCTGGGGAAGGTGCTTCACGTGCTCAAGCGTATCCGCATTTAAGCCGAACCCCGCATGCGACTGAAGGTTGATGTACAGCATCTCTGAGCAATACACTAGTCCCGCTCGAACCGCTTGGACCGCAACCAAAATAAGGCAACAAACGAGAACGGCGGCAAGATCGGCGCTGGCCGGCATCGCCAATCGGTTTACCACTATGCCGGTAAGAAAGGGACCCGCAAGCGCAAGCAGCCCGACCAAAACTGTTACGACAAGATAGGCGTAGAATCGACCGCCCAGTATATATTTTCTACAGAGATTAAGCATCAGCCTCATTTTGCCCCGCACCCCGTTTTGCCGTATTCATCATCTGGGAGAGCAGCATTTTTTGCTCGGCATCATACCGGAAGGAAACGCAACGTTTCCCCTCACCGTTTAAGGCGTGGTTGGGGCACCCTCCCATGCACATGGGAAAAGCAAAGCACTCTTGGCATTCCGGGTCATCCGGCTCATATGCCATCCAGTTAATCATGTTCTTGCTCAACATTGGCGGCTCGAAAATAGTTCCGACCCTCCGCTCCTTCATTCCAATGTCATCCCAGCACTTATACAAATCTCCGACGGGATCAACCACGTACGAGTTGATTCCAACGGCGCAACATATCCCGAAATTCGTCCCACCAAAAGGTTGAACTTTGAAGCCCCGCGCAATTGCCCTTTTATAAAACTCAGTCTCCTCATACGAGAACTCTTTTACAGTAAAGCAGTGGCTGTCGTTCGCACATACCTGATTGATATCGTCAACAGGGGCTAAATAGAAGTGAACCTTATTCATCAGGCCATTTAGCTCGAGATAATCCAATAGCTCTTGAGCGGCCTCGATGTTGGTCTTGTCGACGTTGCTCCTTATCGAAATATCGATGATGTCGGCACACTCTTTGACGTTCTTGAGAATACGTTCGTATGTAGGGCTTCCGTCGTGAAGAATCCTTCTCGAATCGTGATCCGACTTCGATCCATCTATAGTCACTTGCGCGCTCGTCACACCACATGCCGCGAGCCTCCTTGCAACATCAGGCGTCAGCAGATAGCCATTTGTCACTATCGATGCGGAATATTCACACGTTGGCCCCACGACATCTTTCAGATCCGACGTAATCCGTTCGATCATCTTCATTCCGAGCAGAGGCTCGCCGCCGTACCATCCAACTGAGAGACTTGCGATACCAGGATAGTAATCTTTCACGAACTTGGAGAGCTGTGTCAAAACCTCCTCGCCCATCGTCGTGTACGCCTGTCCCTTTTCATAGCAGTAGGGACAGCAAAAAGTTGCAAGCCATCGTTGGCGCAATGGTAAGGGACAGAGCAGTATTCGCAAAGCGCGCGGCGCGACTTTGCAACCTGATCTCCCCAAGCTCGTCCCTCTCCTCATTGACTAGGATGCCTCCCCTTATCAGCTCCGCGACAAGATCATCGGCATCCCGAACGTCCCCTTCTTGAATCCTTTTGAATTTCTGCGCGTATTCCGGATTTAACGACAGGATGCCGCCGGTTCGCGCATTCATGATAAGAAGACTTCCGTTATGTTCATGCACCACATTAAATTGCGACAGTTTCACTTCGCACCATCTCCATTTCCAACCAAATCCATATCGACCCTCAGACGCTGCGCATACGCCAGCGCACTACCTTCTTCGATAAAAACTGCACGAAAGCAGCAATAGACATGCGAGCGACACGATGACCGCATGGCCGCATGCAGCCATCAGGACCGTCCCGCCGGCAGCCCCGCACGCCCTCATCCAATAAGCCATGTGAACCGGGGGTAAAACGGTTGGGAAACTCATCGCGATAACAAGGCCCGCGAACGTTGCGACCAGCAAGGCTCCCGACACAAGAGATCTGATCCTGAACACCTCATATGCAACCGCAACCATCAGCGTATAAGCGGCGTCTATAACGATATTCGACAGGAGTGCCGAGGTCACATTACCAACCGTAAGGCTGTCTAGACCGCTTCCGGAGCACACGGCAAAGACCGCAGCGACACCGAGAGTAAACACGATGTAGGGGCACAGCGTATACACTTCGCAAGCCAATGTCTTTGCCGCAAACAGCTGCCAGCTGCGGAAGCCCCGAGCAATCGAAACTCCCCTTGCCGACACGCTCGTCGCATCACCGAATAGCGTCCCCGCCACAACAACAGAGACGATTGGGAAGAACACCGTATGCGCCATGGAGACGACACTTAGCCAGGAAGAGATACCCGTTGGCCCAACCCCTATCGAGAAAAGATAGCCCGGATCGGCGGAAAAGCCAAAGAACTGGCCCTCTCCCCCTGCGGAGACCCATGCGCCGGACCCGGCAAACACATAAATCCCCGCGATGCCCAAATACATCAGCGCTATTATCACGGCGAGTTTCATTCTCCTTGCGCGGAACAGTTCCGCCCTGACCGACATCCCAAGATTCATCGAACCGCCGTCCTTACAAATAGCGAGACGAGCGCAACTCCAACCGACACAAGCACAGTGCCGCCCGCATACAGCAAAACCTGAATTACACCAACATTCTGCATACTCAGGGAACACAGGTTCATCAGGTAATACACGGGCGAGAGCATGAGCAGCAAGCTGGGCTGACCGCTTCCGTATGTACTTGGGAACCACACCATCACAAATGTCGAAACCGCTATTGCAACGACGCTGCTCGCCACCACACTCCTCGTGAGCAAATACAGGGCGAAGGTAGCGGCGTACATCGAAATGAGCAGCAGCGCGATCATCAGCGCAATCGATACAAATTGGGCAAACCCTGAGCACGAGGCCCCAACGTCCCATTGGGCCATCTTGGTTAAATACAGCGCAGTCGTAGAAAGAAGATACACGGCACCGACCAGAGTGCAGTTCACCAACAGCTTCGTGATCACAATCGCCGCCTGCGACACCCCTCGCGATCTCGATACGGCGTAAGCCACGGATTCAAAGTCTCTCGACGTAGCGTAAACCGCGTAGAGAATCGTCACCGGAATCCAGACCACTGTAGACGCAAAAGACGTCCGGGCAACAGAGCCCAAAACGTCCCCTGCATCCACTAGGTTTCCAATAAAACCTATAGCCCCTCCAAGCGTATACGGGTCATCACCGGCGACCATGATCAGCACCTCAGACGAAGTCGCAGCCGCAACCACATACAGCACAGCCGCAAGCGCAATCATCAGAGCGGTCGTCGGGTGCCTGGCGAGCAACCATACCTCGCTCCGAAAAGCTGAGATGAACTCGCGTTTCATCACAGCTCGCTCTCTCGACCGATGAGCTCCGAATAAAACTCCTCAAGGCTCTTCCTATGAGAATACGCCTCCGCAACCCTCACACCTGCGGTCGAGAGCGCTTCGATTGCAATGCCCCGCCCTTCCTTTTTCTCCTCATAGCGCATAAGGACGCTGCCGTCCGGCAGAAAAGAATGTGAGGTCTCATCTCCGAGAACCGATCTCGTTCGCTCCAGATCGTCCACATGCAACACGAAACCACCGCGGCATGACTTTTCCAGCTGAGGTGCGGTCATCCTTCGAATGAGGCGACCATGACTTATGAAGAGGTAATCAGTTGCCAGCTTGTGCATCTCCTCAAGATTGTGGCTGGATACGAGAATCGTTTTACCTTGATCTTTGTTAAGATGCGTAAGGATTTTTCTTACTTCGACTATCCCCATCGGATCCAGGCCGTTTGTCGGCTCGTCCAGGATCAACAGCTCCGGATCGCCCAGCAACGCTATGGCCAGATCGAGACGCCTCCTCATTCCCATTGAGAAGTTCTTCACTTTCTTCCCGCCGGCCTCCCCCAAACCGACGGTTGATAACACACCGTCGATGGAACGATCGGTGGGAAGCCCCCACTCAATACAGCGAACGACCAAGTTGTCTCGCGCGGTCAGATTAGGATACGAAGCATTGAGGTCGGGCATATAACCCAGCCTTTCCCTGCAGCTCCGTATTTCACGTCTCCCGGTTTGCCCAAACATCGAGATCGTTCCTGACGATGGCTCCGAAAGCCCCGTGATCAATCGAATTAACGTGCTCTTGCCGGCACCATTCTCCCCAATGAGTGCACACAGCTCGCCTTCCATTAAAGAGAACGAGACTGATTTAACCGCTTCAAACCCGCCATATCTCTTGGATATGGCACGCAATTCAACTGGGACTTCCCGCATGGACGACATCCTCCCCGTCAATAAAAAGGGACGACATGGCAATTGTGCGGGGTTATAGGTAACGTCGGTTCGCCCCCCATATTGCAATGCCACATCGCCCCTCAGGCGCTGCTGGCCAAAATATCTTTGAACAGTCTGTGCACGCCGTACGGCGTGCCCTATCCGCTAAAAGCGGATAGTGCACTCCTGTGAAGAACACTTGGTGCTGCAGCTGCCGTGCGCGTAAAAGAAGCAATTGCTGCACATGGGCTCAGCCCCGGCTGACGGCTCGGTAATCCATTCCATTTCATTCCCCTCCTTTCGCGGTAGAAAGCCAGTTCATCTCTGCCCCCTAGAAACGGAACGTGCAGGACTGATTGGGGCACCTCTTCGTGCATCCCCCGTGCGCGTAGAAGAAGCAGTTGCCGCACGCGGGTGCAACGCCTTCCTCCGGCTCGTTAATCCAATCCATCTCTCCCTCCTTTCCTTGCATACCGAATTGATAATGTTATTCTAATTCGATATGTATCATATTTCAATATAAGCTTATTTATATATTACACAAGGTAAGCACCCCCCTGCATCCAGCACAGGAAATGACTCTCTCGTTCCCCAGTGACGCGGCGAGAAATACAGGCCACTGCAGGACGTTGAATGAACAGCCCGTGAAAACCGTTGTTTTCACGGGCTGCACCTGCTCAATACTTTTTTATTCTCCAGCCTCAGTCGTCTCTAAGATCGACCACGTAAACATGATCTGACTCCAGGACCGGGTCATCACCCGTCGCGGTCGCCCTGCTCAGCGCGTTGCGGGCGCGCCGCGTCGCCAGTTCCTCAAGTTCTCTTTCGTTGACGCGCTTAATAAGATCGCCAGGCTGGCAATCAAGCTCTACGCAAATATCCAGCAATGTCTTTAACCTAATTGCCTTCACCTTGCCATTTCGTATTTTTGAGATACTTGCCGGTGTGTGCCCGGTCGCCCGAATGATATCCGTACTCGTCTTTCCGCGTCGAAGCAATAAGCTTTCAAGCTCAATAATCAGATAGTCCATGCCGCCCCTCACACCAAATCCTCGGTCTGGTCTTGAAGCAGAGCTCCGTAGCGCCATATCGCAGAAATCGAGAAGCAGCAAACGGCCCCCAGCACAGCACCAATATCTATGGGCAGGGCCAGGTTTTCAAACATCGAATAGGCGTTCCCCAGCAAGTCGAAGGGGCCAATCACTATCGAAAGAAACCCCGGAGAAAACAAGAGGTCACCTATTGCCGCTGCAACAAACAGCCACCCGATAATCGAGATTCTTCGAGCATGCGAAAGGGTAAAGGGCGATTCGCCATGAGCCATGTCCATGCTGATTCCCCGCAGGGTCCATGTGGCCCCTCCGGAAATCAGAAGATACATCAAAGGAACCACTACGGAAACCGTCTTTGATGGATCATATAGGTTTCCTTGAGCAGCCATAAGCCCAATGGAAATAACCACCACCACCGAACAGCAACACACCGCTATAAACAGCGCCGTAAACAGAATCCCAAGCCTTCTTCCGAGAGTCATCATCTTCTGGATGGACTTATCGATCTTCTGGGCGCTATTCACCACAGCTCCTCCTAAAGCAATCAGAGGTCTTCTTACTTACTGTTTTTCCTACATTGTAACGAACTCGATAAGAAGAGGGTCGCTTCACGCCGCGCAATCCCGAACTCCAAGCGTTTCTCATCAGCATTGCCCATCTTTCGAGTCGAAATTCAAATCCAGTTTCTTATCGCATGCTGAAATCAACCCGAACTGGATGTGACTGGAAAACAGCGCGCTGCGTCGGTCGCGCTTTCCCGAGCGACTCTGGCACAACAGACGATATGAGTTGAACATTGGGGCCTCTCCCCTTGCAGCTCTCTCGTGGGTCGGGCGACAATGGTCGTACCATCAACCGCGGCCGCGCGCTGCGGGCCCTCGGCCTCGGCTGCGTCGTCGGGGCGGTCCCGAAGATGCACCGGCCCGCGGCCGACCGCGGCCGCAAGAACGACCGCCGCGACGCCGAGTGGCTGGCACGCATGCTGGCGCGCCGCAACGTCGTCGAGGTGTGGGTCCCCGACGAGCGCCCTCGAGGACGCGCGCGACGACCTGCAACACGCCAAGCAGCGGATGTCGAAGTTCCTGCTGCGCCACGGCCTCGTCTTCGACGAGACGACGCCGGCCGGCAGGCGCAGGGGCGCCTGGACGGGGGCCTACTGGGACTGGACGGAGTCCCTCTCCTTCGACGAGCCCGACGACGCCGCGGCCTACGAGCACTACATGGACGGAAATGACCTGGTAGAGAACCCTCGCACCGTCTACGTCGCAGGGGACGTAGACGAACTCGTCGAGCACGAGCAGCCTCGCGGGCGACACGTCGTTCAACAGTTTCGACAGCGTTCCCTTGCGCTTCGCGTTGCCGAGCTCGAGAACCAGCTGCGCGGTCTGCCAGAACCTGACCGACATGTCCGCGGCGACCGCGCGCATCGTGAGGGCGACTGCCATGCGCGTCTTGCCGCGCCTGGACTTACCGAAGAAGACGAGGTCTTCGCGCGATTGTTTGTGTCAACGGCCAACTGAATGTGAACCCTTCTTGCATTGTTGCAACCTGGCTGGCAGCCGGTCTTTAATGACGACGACCATTGTCGCCCGACCCACAAAAGAGCCGCAAGGGGAGGAGCTCCCAATGTTCAACTCATATCGTCTATGGCGCACTACCATTCACCGAAAGTCGGCAACTTTTTCATTCTCTCTATACATGTTTAAACAACATGTTCTACAATAGGGACAATAGCAATGGAAACTCGGGACGAGCCGTCTATCCATCTACGGCGCAGCCCCTTATTCAAAAGGACGGTGAGTGCATCCATGGAGCGTGCAAGCGGCGTTCTGATGCCCGTTTCGTCATTGCCCGGACCTTACGGTATCGGCGGCTTTGGCTGGAACGCCTATGACTTTGTCGATTTCCTCGCCTCGTGCAAACAACATTACTGGCAGATTCTCCCCCTTACGACAACGAGCTATGGCGACTCGCCCTATCAGTCGTTCTCGGCCCGTGCGGGCAACCCCAATTTCATCGACTTTGCCGAGCTTATCGAGGCCGGCTATCTGGAGCAGTGCGATATCGACGGCGTGTACCTGGGCTCCGACCCCAGCAATGTCGACTATGGTGCCATCTTTGGTGGCCGTCGTCAGATTCTCGACCGCGCCGCCGAGCGCTTTGCCGCCGACAAGCCGGCCGACTTCGACGACTTTGTCCAAGCAAACGAAGACTGGCTCATCCCCTACTGCGAGTTCATGACCGTCAAGGAGGAGTGCGGTCTCAAGGCCTTTTGGGAGTGGCCCGCAGAGCTCCGTACCCGCGGCGAGGCTTCTGCCAAGGTCTGCGCCGCCCATCCCGCGCGCATGCTCTACCACCAGATGACGCAGTACTTCTTCAATCGTCAGTGGAGCCGCCTCAAGGCCTATGCCAACGAGCGCGATATCCTCATCATCGGCGACCTGCCCATCTATGTCTCGCGCGACTCCGTCGAGATGTGGGCCACGCCCGAGCTCTTTAAGATCGACGCCGCCGGTAATCCTGTGAGTGTCGCCGGCACGCCGCCCGACCAGTTCTCGGCCACCGGCCAGTACTGGGGCAATCCCATCTACGACTGGGACGCCATGGAAGCCGACGGTTTCTCCTGGTGGGAGGGCCGTATCCGCGCCGCCCTCGACATGTACGATGTCATCCGCCTGGATCACTTCCGCGGCTTCGAGGCCTATTGGGAGGTGCCGTTCTCCTCACCCGATTCGTCCTACGGTTCGTGGACGCAGGGCCCCGGCCTCAAGTTCTTCAAGACGCTCGAGGAAAAGCTCGGCACGCTGCCCATCATCGCCGAGGACCTGGGCTTCCTCACCCCCGGCGTCATCGACATGCGCGACAACTCGGGCTTCCCCGGCATGAAGATCTTGCAGTTCGCCTTTGAGGGCACCAACTCGTACTACCTGCCGCACAACTACATTGCCAACACCGTCGCCTATGTGGGCACACACGACAACGAGACGGCGCGCGGTTGGTTTGAGGGAACGGCCACCCCGCGTCAGCGCGAGCAGGCAGCCCTGTACACCCATCAGCAGGCCGGCGAACCCATGGCAGATGCACTCAATCGCACCATCGCAGCCAGCGTGAGCGACACGTGCATCTACACCATGCAGGACCTGCTCAACTTGGGCAACGAGGCGCGCATCAACACCCCTGCCACGCTGGGCGGCAACTGGACCTGGCGCATGCTCGACGGCGCCATCACCCGCGAACTCGAGCACAAACTCACCGACTGGACCGAGACCTACTTCCGCATCCCGTCGGAAGCCGAAATCGAGCTTCCTCAATAGGAGCTACCGCGCCCGACCCCTCCCCACCGTGCGGACGCGCTTGCTTACCCGCGCGAGGCCACCCCA
>CALBOJ010000089.1 GCA_937896835.1 uncultured Collinsella sp. | reverse complement strand
GGCCAGCCCGTGGGAGGCCAGGGCGCCGCTGACCGGTGGACGGCACCGAGCCGTCGGATGACTTGAAGAAGGGGGAGGCCTCGCGGCCTCCCCTTTTTTGTATCTCGGGCAATTTGTCTCACATAGTAGCTGTGTTTTATAACCCTCGTTTGTCGCATCTTCTGTGAACGGGCTACAATAATTTAGTCTGTGCGATATGGAGGTGAACATGGCTGAAGCTGGTATCGGCGTTGATATCGTCGAGATTTCCCGCATGAAATCAATTCTTGAAAAGACGCCGTCGTTTGCTCGGCGTGTGTTTACCGAAGAAGAGCGTGCGTATTGCGATGCATCATCGCGTCCCGCTGCTCACTATGCGAGCCGCTTTGCTTCGCGCGAGGCGGTGCTTAAAGCTCTCGGCACGGGTTTTAGTCAAGGCGTGGGTCGCAAGGATGTTTCGGTAACGCGTGATAAACTCGGCAAACCGAAGGCGCTGCTTTCGGGCCGTGCTCTCGAGATCGCTCAAGAACTGGGTGTTGTTGAGGTCGCTCTTTCCATTACGCTTACGGGAGACTTGGCCGTTGCGAATGCCATCGCGATTACCGAAGATGCTCGGCCTAAGCCAAAAGATGAAAAGGTGAGCACCAAGAAACGCGTTGCGCAGACATTTAAAGAGGCTCGCTCTGTATTAGATGAGCTCGAGCAGCTGCAGAATTCAGCATTGACGGAGCACCTGGGCGATGCTTCGCAAGATACGCTAGGAGCATAGATGAAACCGGTTTTGAGTACCGAAGAAGTCGTTCGTCTCGAGGATATCATCGAACGCGAAGGGACTTCGAAGGCCGAGCTTATGGAGCTAGCGGGTGAGTTTGCCGCTAACGAGGTCTTGAAGCTCAATCCCGATCGGGTTCTCGTTTTGGTCGGTTTTGGTAATAATGGTGGCGACGGTTGGGTTGCCGCCGATATCCTGAGCCATAAGGGTGTGGACGTGGATATCGTTTCTCCGGTTGAACCGGATGAGATTCCTGCTGCTCTGGCACGTCATGTTGCTCGTCGTACTGCCGGCCGCGATGTGCACGTTTGCGTCGGCCCCTCGCGTGATGAACTCGAGGTTTTGATCGATAAGGCCGATGTTGTTGTCGATGCCATTTTTGGTACCGGTTTCCACGGGAATCTGCGTGCGCCGTTCTCCATTTGGATTCCTACGGTCAATGAATGCGCCGATTGTGTCGTATCCATTGATGTCCCCTCGGGCCTGAATGCAGAGACGGGCGTTGTTGATGACGACTGCATTCGTGCCGAGCGCACGGTGACGATGATTGCGCCCAAGATTGGTCTGTATAGCGCTGATGGTCCTGAGTATGCTGGCGATTTGATCTGCGGCAATCTTTACGACCGTCTTGACGAGGTCATCGATGATGTCGACCACGCCGCCGAGATTGTCGAGCCCGGTGACTTAGTTGATTACTTTGCTCCGCTACCATCGAATATCGATAAGTATTCCCGTGGCTCCGTGCTTATTGTCGCCGGATCTGCGCAATATCCTGGTGCTGCCATTATGGCGGCCAAGTCTGCAGCTCGCGCGGGTGCTGGTTACGTGGCAGTCGCGGCTCCTGACGCCTGTGCCAATCTCATTCGCATGGCACTTCCTTCGATTCCCGTCTTTGCTATTCCGTCTGATTCCCGCGGCTCCTTTGGCGCCGCTGCGCGCATGACGGTGTGCGAGATCGCAAAGAAGTACAGCTGCGTGCTGTGCGGTCCCGGTATGACGACGTCTGCCGGCGCTATGCAGGTGGTTTCGGGCTTGCTCGAGCTTGATGTACCGCTAATTTTGGACGCCGATGCACTCAATTGCCTTGCTAAGATTGCCATTGACGGTATTGATAGTAACCCCGAGATGTATCGCCGCGAGCAGCCGTTGGTTATGACGCCGCACTATCGTGAGCTTTCGCGTCTGGTTGCCGGTGACGAGGTGAACGACCTTGGTACCGCGATTGCGGCCGCGCAGAAGGTTGTTTGGGCTGCAGGCTCCGACAATCTGGTGGTCATTGCCAAGGGGCCGACGACGGCTATCTGTGGTGTTGAGCGCGTGCTGCTGCCACTCTCGGGTCCGGCTTCTCTGGCAACTGCCGGTTCGGGTGATGTTCTGGCGGGTATTTTGGCCGGCACGCTTGCCACCATGCGCGACGAGATGGATCGTTGGGAGTTGCTGTATTCGTACGCCGTCGCACTTCACAGCTACGCCGGTTTTGCCGCGGCGACGGAGTATGGTGAGAAGAGCGTTATCGCAACCGATCTTATCGACTTGATCGGTCCTGCCATGGAGCTGGCGGCAAAGGATGCGCTCGAAGATCTGGGAATCATGGACGAAGGGTCGGATGACTAATCATGAATAAAGCCGATTTGACGCGCTGGTCCTGGGTCGAGATCGACCGCGGGGCGCTCCGTCGCAACACGAGGGCCTATAAGAACTTGTTGAATCCGCGTCAGCGCCTGTGCTGCGTGGTCAAGGCCGATGCTTATGGTCATGGAGCTGTTGAGTGCGCCAAGATCATGTATTCGGCCGGTGCCGACATGTTTGCCGTGGCGACGGTTAACGAGGGCGTTGAGCTCCGACAGGGCGGGATTACTAAGCCCGTCCTGATTCTAAGTGAGCCGCCTATCGAGGCTATTCCTGCATTGCTCGAATTCGATATCATGCCCTCGGTCTATACGTCCGATTTTGCTCTTGCGTATGGCGAATGCGCCGTCGCGGCGGGCAAAGTGGGCAAGTACCATCTTGCCATCGAGACGGGCATGAACCGCATTGGCGTACATTACACGCAGGTGCTCGACTTTGTCCGCGGTATTAATTTCCATCGCGGTATTCAGTGCGACGGCGTATTTACTCACTTCGCCACGGCCGATGAACCTTCGGGCTGGGACTACAAACTGCAGTGTCAGCGCTTTACCGAGGCCGTTCAGGCCATTAAGGATGCGGGCTTTGAGTGCGGTATCGTGCACTGCGCCAACACGCCGTCCTCGATGCTCGACCCCTCGATGCATTTTGATATGATTCGCGCCGGCGTTGGCTTGTATGGCATGCAGCCGTGCGAGCTGAGTGGCCGCGTGATGCAGCTTGATCCCGTTATGAGCGTCCATGCGCGCGTGACGCGCGTGGCACACCCTGCGATGGGCGAGGGCGTGGGCTACGGTTTTACCTACCGCGTACCGCGTACGCGCGTTCAGATCTGCACGCTGCCGATCGGTTATGCCGATGGCCTATCGCGTACGCTTTCCAATCGTATGGATGTGCTGTATCGCGGCGAGCGCGTGCATCAGGTTGGCAATATCTGCATGGACCAGTTTATGGTCGCCATTCAGTCCAACCCGGCACACGAGATTCCCGAGGCCGAGTATGGTGACGAGATGATCATTGTCGGCCGCGATGGCGACGCCGAGATCACTATGGACGAGATGGCCCGACTGCGCGGAACGATTAACTACGAGGTCGCCTGCGGCTTTGGCATGCGTCTCGACAAGGTCTACGTGTAGGAGCCGCTATGGGCGTCATGCACATCCCCGGCCATAGCCATCAGGCGCCGCGTGAGGTCGCACTCGAGGAGATCGAGGCCGTTCTGGGCGATTGTCACCTCTGCCAGCTCTACCAGTCGCGTCACAATATCGTGTTTGGCGTGGGAAACCCCCGCGCTCGCGTGATGTTTATTGGCGAGGCGCCGGGCCGCAATGAGGATTTGCAGGGCGAGCCCTTTGTGGGGGCGGCAGGCGAGGACCTCAACGGCATTTTGTCGCTGGCGGGGCTCAAACGCGAAGACGTCTACATTGCCAACGTGCTTAAGTGCCGCCCGCCGGGAAACCGCAATCCGCGTCCCGAGGAAGTGCTGGCTTGTTCGCCGTTTTTGCGTGAGCAGATTCGAAGCATCTGGCCCGATATTATCGTGACACTCGGCAACCCCGCGACGCACTTTGTGCTTAAGACCGAGATTGGCATTACTAAGCTGCGCGGCAGGTTCCACCAGATGGGGCATTTTGTAGTAATGCCCACTTTCCATCCGGCAGCAGCGCTGCGCAATCCGGCATGGCAGGAGCTGCTGGAGGAAGACTTTAAGATGCTGGGCGACTATCTGGAGCGACATCCCGCGCCAGAGGACGCCTCGGAATAATAAGGAGCGTATATGTCCCTGGAGCGCCTGGGGGTAGGCACTTACAAAACGGCTAGTGCTGCCGATACGGAGTACTTTGGCGAGCTAATTGCACCGTGCCTTGAGGACGGCGATGTGCTCATCCTGACCGGTGGCCTGGGAGTGGGCAAAACTCACTTTACCAAGGGCGTCTCGCGCGGGCTGGGCGATGGGCATATGGTTACGAGCCCTACGTTTGCGCTCATGGCCGTTCACGATCAAGGTCGTATTCCGCTGTTTCACTTTGATCTATACCGCCTGGAGCATGCCTACGAGCTCGAGGATACGGGCATTTTTGATGTGCTGGGCTATGAGGGTGCTTGCCTGCTGGAATGGGGCGAACAATTCCAGGACGAGCTGACGGATGAGTATCTTTCGGTGACGCTCAAGCGTGATGAGGGCGACAGCGATGTGCGAACGATAACGCTCGAGGCGCACGGTGACCGCGCAATGGAGCTTTCCCATTTGATTGATAAGGCTGTACAAGATGAGCTTGCATAACGACAACGCGCTGGTGGTGGCGCTCGATACCTCGACCGACATGCTTGCCTGCGCGGCAAGCTGGATTGATGGGCAGACGGGCGAGACGAAGCTCGCGAGTGGCGACCACATGTGTCGCCGTCACGCCAACGTTGAGCTCGTGAATACCGTTGATGGCGTGCTGGCTCAAGCCGGTCTGAATCGCAGCGATGTTGGTTGCTACGTGGTCGGCCGCGGCCCGGGGTCGTTTACGGGCGTGCGCATCGGCATCTCCACTGCCAAGGGCCTCGCATGTGGTGCCAATGTTCCGCTGCTGGGCGTGTCGACGCTTGACGCTTGCGCTTGGACGGCGTGGAAGGCTGGCGTGCGTGGCAAGCTTGGTATCTTGGCCGATGCTATGCGCGGTGAGGTATATCCGGCGCTGTATATGCTGGTCGATGAGGGTCCCGAGCGTCAATTTGAGCGCGAACACGTGGTCAAGGCCGCCGTGGCGCTCGATGAGTGGCGCCAAGCAGCGGACTGGGACCAGGTTCAGCTGACCGGTGACGGTCTTGTGCGCTATGGCAAGCTGCTGGGTGAGGACGAGACCGCCCGCTGCGTGGAGCGCGACCTGTGGTGGCCTTCGGGCGAGGGCTTGCTGCTCGCGCACGCTGCGGGCGACGGCGATCCGGCCCGCGTCCTGCCGATTTACACGCGCCTTTCGGATGCCGAGGAAAACGAGCGCAAGCGTCTTGGTCTTGCCGAGAGTGCGCACAGCGAAATTACGGGCGTTGCCGATGAGCTCGCCGGTCGTCATCTGCAGTTCCGTCCCATGGGCGCGGCGGATGCCGAGGGCGCGAGCGCGCTGGAGGCCGCCTGCTTTGAAGGTGCCGGACACGAGGCGTGGACGCCGGGCATGTTCCTGTCCGAACTGGGCGAGGACGTCGCTGCGCCGCGTAGTTGGTGGGTGGCACACGACGACGGCAAGCTGCTGGGCCTTGCCGGCGGTATGGTCGTGGACGGTGATGTGCAGATTCTGGATGTCGCCGTCGACCCGGCACATCGCCGTGAGGGCATTGCCCGCAAGCTGCTGTCGCACGTGAGCTATGATGCCCAGATGCTCGGCTGCACTACGGCTTCGCTCGAGGTCGAGGACGGTAACGAGGGAGCGATCGCGCTTTATAACGCTCTGGGCTTTACCGAGGCTGGCCGTCGTCGTGGCTATTACGGTGCCGGCAAGGACGCCATCGTCATGACGGCCCCACTTCCCCTCGTGCTTCCGGTCGATAACGCCTCGCCCGAGCCGACGGCAGCCGAGCAACGCGCATGGCCCCTGTCTGCGCCCAAGCGCTCTGCCGAGGAACGTGTCGAGATTGAGCATCGCCGCCTAGTGCTCGCTATCGAGAGCTCCTGCGACGAGACGGCGGTGGCGATTATCGATGCAGATGGCAATATGCTGGCCAACCAGGTGTCGACACAGATTGATTTTCACGCCCGCTTTGGCGGCGTGGTGCCCGAGATCGCCTCGCGCAAACACGTTGAGGTGATTGTGAGCGTCGTGGATGCGGCGCTCGAGGATGCCGCAGCATCGCTGGGCCTTACGGGCGGAGCCATTGCGCCAAGTGAGCTTGCCGCTGTGGGCGTGACGCAAGGTCCTGGCCTGGTGGGTGCCCTGGTGGTGGGTGTCGCCTTTGCCAAGGGCTTTGCGTATGCTGCCGGCAAACCGCTGGTGTGCGTCAATCATCTGGAGGGCCACCTGTTTGCCAACCTGTTGGCGCAGCCCGACCTCAAGCCCCCGTTTATCTTTACGCTCGTTTCGGGCGGGCACACCATGCTCGTGCACGTAAAGGCATGGGGCGACTATGAAGTGCTTGGCGAGACGCTCGACGACGCCGTGGGCGAAGCCTTCGACAAGGTGGCAAAGGCGCTGGGCCTGGGCTATCCCGGTGGCCCCATCATCTCCAAGCTGGCCGAGACGGGTAATCCCCGCGCGATCGATTTCCCCCGTGCGCTTAACAGCAGGGGGGACTATCGCTTCTCGCTTTCGGGCCTCAAGACGGCGGTGACGCTCTACATCGAGCAGGAGACCAAGGCCGGGCGCACGATTCACCTGCCCGACCTAGCGGCCTCGTTTGAGGTGGCGGTCTTTGACGTGCAGTACAAGAAGGCCAAAAACGCCCTGCACGCCACCGGGTGCAAGGAGTATTGCATCGGCGGTGGTGTCTCGGCCAATCCGCATCTGCGCGAGATGATGATCAAGAAGCTCGGGCGTCAGGGGATCCGCGTGACGGTGCCGCCCTTGTCTGCCTGCACCGATAACGCTGCCATGATCGCAGAGGTTGCCCGCCGTAAATTCGACCGAGGAGAAATCTCGCCGTTCGACGTCGACGCCGATCCAAACATGACGCTGTAGCTGGTACGGCGCGGTCCCCGGACGGAGGGGCCGGATATAAGGTTTCCTGCTCTACAGTCCTGCGCAAGACGAAGGCCACATTAAGTGGCCTTCTTTGCGTGCGGAACTCGCGATAAACCTTATATCCGGCCCCTCCGTCCGGGGACCTTTCTGTATCGATATAGCTTCTGAGCTGGTTTGGCGTCGACAACGTCCGGCAAGGTTAGCCAGCTGCGTCGAATTTCCGGCGTGCTTTAGCTGAAAGAAAAAGATGGTGTGCGGAGCTTTGCTCCGCACATTTGGGATGGGAGCTCCTCGGGGGCGGGGCGGGCGCCTGCCGCCATATATGAACTTTATCGCGAGTTCCGCACGAACAGGAGGCCACTTAATGTGGCCTCCGTCGTGAGCAGGACTGTCCGAGCAGGAAAGTTCATATATGGCGGCAGGCGCCCGCCCCGCTCCCGAGGGGCATCTCTCAAGCAAAAACTGTCGTTCGGTAAAGTCCGAGGTCAGTGGCGTTTTATAACGAGAAAATCAAAAGAATTTGAAAATCCATTACAAATTTGCGTTGACTTTAGGTAACTAAAGTTTCATACTCCTTTTCAACCACTGGGGGATGTGAACACGCACGGATCGTTCGCATCATGATTGAAGAGGATTTTTTAGACATGTTCACGCATCAGCTAAACATTATCAGCGTAGTAATTATCTGATGCGGGTTAGCACATACAGCTAGCCCGTACGATAACGGGCGGCTGATGAAGATGAGGGCCGTCGAGCGCAACCGACGGCCCTCATTTTTTATGTCTGAGAAGTTCTTTTTAGAGGAGGAAATGTAATGAACGGAGTTTTGCTCATGGTTGTGGCCGCGGCGGTGCTCGCCTGCGGCTATCTGGGCTATGGCCGATGGCTGGCCAACAAGTGGGGCGTTGACAAAGAGGCCCTCACGCCGGCCAAGCGCATGAAGGACGGCAAGAGCTTCTCGCCCGTCTCTGCCTTCACCGCGTTCTCGCACCAGTTCAGCTCGATCTGCGGTGCCGGCCCTGTTACGGGTACGATCGTCGCCATGGCCTTTGGCTGGCTGCCCGTCGTGCTCTGGGTCCTCGTCGGCGGCATCTTCTTTGGCGCCGTCCACGACTTTGGCGCCCTGTATGCCTCGATGAAGAACAACGGCAAGTCGCTCGCTCAGCTCATCGAGAAGTACATCGGCAAGACCGGCCGTCGCCTGTTCCTGCTGTTCTGCTGGCTGTTCTGCATCATCGTCATCGCCGCCTTCACCGACATGGTCTGCAAGACGTTCATGTTCACCCCGGCCGTTGACGCTTCTGGTGCTGCTACCGGTGCCATCGACTTCACCAAGTCCTATGCCGCCGGCTGCGCTGGTACCATCTCCATCCTGTTCACCTTCGTCGCTATCGCCTTTGGTTGGGCCCAGAAGAAGTTCAACCTCACCGGTGCTGCCGAGTTTGTCACCGGCGTGGTCCTCATGGTCCTCATGTTCGCCGTCGGCATGCAGTTCCCGGTCTACCTGGACAAGTTCCAGTGGTTCGCCGTCGTTATGGTCTACCTGGTCTTCGCCGGCGCTATGCCCATCCAGATGCTCAAGACCCCGCGTGACTACCTCACCTCGATCATGATGATTGTCATGATCGCCTGCGCTGTCCTCGGCATCGTCGTCCTTGGTGTTAACGGCCAGGCCACGATGACCGCCCCGGTCTTTACCGGCTTCTCCAGCGCTTCCGGCATGATGTTCCCCGTCCTGTTTGTCTCCGTTGCTTGCGGCGCTCTCTCCGGTTTCCACAGCCTCGTTTCTTCCGGCACCTCTTCTAAGCAGGTCGAGAAGGAGCAGGACGCCGTCAAGGTCGGCTATGGCGCCATGGTCGTCGAGTCCTTCGTCGGCATCCTCGCCATCATCGTTGCCGGCATCATGTTCTCCGACATGAACACCGCCGGTACCGGCGCCCTCAATGCCGGCGTCGCTTCCACCCCGTTCCAGATCTTTGCCGCCGGCATCTCCCGCGGTATGCAGGCCTTTGGCGTTGACGGCACGCTCGCTACCGTCTTTATGACCATGAACGTTTCCGCTCTGGCCCTGACCTCGCTCGACGCTGTCGCCCGCATCGCCCGCACCTCGTTCTCCGAGTTCTTTGCCCAGACCAACGACGCCCTGGCCATCGAGTCCAAGGCCGGCTACATGAAGGTCCTCGGCAACCCCTGGTTCGCCACGGTCGTCACCCTGCTTCCCGGCCTCGCCCTCGCCTTTGGCGGCTATGCCAACATCTGGCCGCTCTTTGGTGCCTCCAACCAGCTGCTTGGCGGTATGACCATGATCACCCTCGCCGTGTTCTGCAAGTGCACTGGCCGCAAGGGTTGGATGCTCTACGTGCCCGTCGCCTTCCTGCTCTGCTGCACGTTCACCTCGCTGGTCCAGAGCGCCATGGGCTGCATGACCGCCGTCCAGGCTTATGGCTTCTTTGGCACCATCCCGGCTACCGCCACCACGGCTGCCGTCTCCGTCGCTGCCACTAAGGGCCTGCAGCTCGTCTTCGCTGTCCTGCTGATGGTCCTGGGCCTCATCGTTGCCGTCAACTGCCTCAAGGAGTTCTTCGGCAAAGAGGCCGGCTCCATGCCCGACGAGGAGCCCGAGTGGTCCGAGATGGGCAAGGCTGAGTACGGTCGCGCCGCTGCTGCGGAGGCTCCCGCCGACGCCGAGGCTGTCAAGGCCTAGTCGACTTGATGGAGTGACCGTTCCATCCATATGGCTCGGAAAGACCGGGTCCGCGACTTCGCGGGCTCGGTCTTTTTTCATGCGAAAGCGGGTGACGCTCGAGTGTTCTCGCAGATGTTTTGCGTGGATAAGGGTGCGCGTTGTACCATATGGACGTATATGTGTACATATGAAAGGGGCCCCGTGGCCAAGACGGTATATTCCGATAATCAAAACAATGTCGATGCTCTGGCCGAGCGTCTGAGCAGCCAGACGTCGCTTTCTGCCGAGCGTGCCAAGCTGGTTGCCTACGACCTGCTCTGCCGCAAGGCGCTCAAGATCAAGTCGAGCGCGCTGGCGCAGATTTTCCGCTCAGTCGATAAGGAATGTGACACCAAGGCGATGCGCGATGAGCTCATCGCGGCAAATATCGTGACCAAGATCGAGGGTAGCGGCATTAACGGACGCCCGGCGTTCTATACCATCAATGTCGAGATCCGCGATGCCCAGGAGCAGCCTGCTGAGTCCGTCGAAGATTTTGTCGTCGAGGATTCCGCTGACGTGCCTGCTGTGGAAGAAGCTGCTCCGCGTGAGCATGTCGATACCGATGAGTTGCTCGATGAGAACGTCGTGCGCGCCTTTACGGCCAAGGCAGGACGCGGCGGTTTTGGCGGGGGTGGCAAGCGCGATGCGCAGCGCCGCGCCCAGCAGGAGCGCTTCCGTCGCGCCGTTGCTCAAAAGGGTGAGACGGATGCCGAGGCTGTTGAGAACGAGGTTGCTGCCGAGTCGCAGAAGCCCGCGAAGGAGCAAAAGCCCGTGGAGGCCCAAGAGCCCAAGCGTCGTCGCGGTGCTCACTTTAAGGCCGCGCAGCAGGATGTCGCGCGTGAGGTTGAAGAGCCTTCCGAGGTTGCAGACGATGTTGAGGAGTCTGCCAAGAGGGCTCCGGGTTCGTGTCGTCCCGGCCGCGGTTTTGCGGGACGCGCGTATCCCGTAAAGCGTCAGGAGAAGGGCGAGCCGGCTTCGACCGCTCAGGACGAGAAGGCCGAACAAGCCGAGAAAACCGTTGAGCCGGCGACTCGCGAGCAGAAGCCTGTTGAGCCGCAGCTTGAGGTTGCTGCCGAGGCCAAGGGCCAGCAACCTACTGACGAGCGGACGGAGCAGAGCGCGTCGAGCAAGCCTCGCCGCCGTCGCCATCGTGGGAGCCGCAGTTCCCATGCCGAGACTGCAACCGAGAAGACCACGCCGCAGGGCGAGGATGCGACTGCCGAGGTTTCTTCGGAGCAGCCTAAGCGCCAGCCGGCGAAGGAGAGCAAGTCCGATCGTCCGCAGAAGCAGGCGTCTATGCCGAAGCGCGAGCGCAATTCCCAAGGCGATTCTAAGCGCAAGTCTCAGAAGAAGCCGGAGTCTGCCGCAGCAGATACTGCTGCCCAGCAGCACGAGTCGGCCGTCCACGGTGAGGTCTCGGCGTTTGCCCTTGCCCGCGTTTTAGGCAGGCAGCTGCTCAAAGTTGTCCCTACGCCTTCGGCGCTCTCTAAGATCAAGGAGCAGCAGACACAGATCGTAAAGGTCGAGGGCAAGGACGGCAAAAAGGCTCCGCAGCGCACTCAGCACAACGAGATGTCCAACCGCAAGATTGCCGAGGAAATCGCAATCATCCAGGCTTGGATCGAGCAGAACCGAGGTGCCGATACGCCGGTTGCCTCGCGCCGCCAGCGTGCCTACCAGATTTTTAACGATGAGAAGGCCTTTGACGGCAAGCACGGCGAGCGCCTAATTCGGCGTATGACCGAAAAGGGCATCAGCATGCAGGCGATTAAGGTCGCCCCCAACCGCCCCGTGCACTTTACGGGTTTCTTTACGCTGGGCGCCGATAAGCCGTTCATTATGGTCGAGAACCTGGACACCTATGACGAGATCGTCAAGCTGCTGCGTGGCCGCAAGCACGCCAAGCTCTTTGGCATCAAGGTGGGCGGCGTGATTTTTGGCGGCGGATGCAAAGCGAGCGTCTCGCATGCCCTGGACGATTATCTGGCCGAGATCGGCTATCGCTTTAACTACGTCTACTACGTGGGCGATATCGACCGCGAGGGCGCGCGCATCGTCGAGCAGGCTCGCAATGCCAATGTGGTTGAGATTCGCCTGCATGCCGGCATGTACCGCGCCATGCTCGCCGAGCACAAGCGTCGCGTGAAGGCCGGCGGAGAGTGCGAGCCCGCGGCTGCCAACCAGGGCGTGCCGCAGAACTTGGCGGCGACGATCAAGGATCTGCCCATGGTCACGCGCGTGCAGTTCCGCAATGTGCTGCGCGAGGGCGGGCGCATTCCGCAGGAGATTCTGATGACCGCCGACTATCGGGATGGCGACTCGGGAAGCTTCGACCGCATGCTGAATAATTAGTTCCGCCGGCCCGGGAGAGCGGGGACACCGACTTAGGTTTCCTGCTCTACAGTCCTGCTCACGACGGAGGCCACATTAAGTGGCCTCCTGTTCGTGCGGAACTCGCGATAAACCTAAGTCGGTGTCCCCGCTCTCCCGGGACCGGCGGCTACTTGGTTGTCGCAGACGGCTCGCTTTTCGGAACTGGGCTGATATTTTCTAGATGTAAGGCGCTCTTGGTTCTAATGGGCTTGGGGCGCCTGTCTTTTGAGGGTGGATTTTTGGGACATGCCTGAAAATCTACCTTTTGCAACTTCTCGTCCTGCGCGAGAAGTTTCGGCTTGGCTGGAAAGTCGAGATGCGGGGAGCCCGTTACTGATATGGGACGGAGGGATTCCGCGTCCGCCTTTTCGGCGGCCGCGCCCCGCTGCGTCGCTTCGCTCCTTGCGTGCTGCGCTAGAAAACGCTTCGCGTTTCCTCAGCTCCGCACCCTTGCGGGTTCGAATCCCTCCGC
>CALBOJ010000088.1 GCA_937896835.1 uncultured Collinsella sp. | reverse complement strand
CATGCCGCCGAAGTTGAAAGGCAGATTGCCGCTCTGGCGGGTTTGCAGCGTCAACCGGTTACGCGGTTTGGTAAAACCGCGTAACTAAACCAACTTAAAGCCCTTGCGCTTGCCCACGGAGAGGGTGTCGCCCAGTTTGAGGGCGCTCGGATCGATGTTGTAGCTCTTGGGAGCCACAGCCTTGCCGTTGATCTTGACGCCGCCGCCGTCGATGTCGCGGCGGGCCTGACCGGCGCTGGCCGAAAGGCCCAGGTCCTTGAGCAGGCCGGCGAGGTAAATCTGACCCTCGTCGTTGACGGTCAGCTCAACGTGCTTCTCGGGGAAGTCGGCAAGCTGGCCCTCCTTGAACACGCGGTCGAACTCGGCCTGTGCCTCGTCGCCGGCGCCGGCGCCGTGGTAGGTGTCGCACAGGTCGCGGCCCAGTGCGCGCTTGAGCTCATAGGGGTCGGCGGAGCCATCGGCCAGGGCGGCATCGATCTTGTCGACCTCGGCCGGGGCGAGCGAGCTGGCCAGACGATAGTACTTGCCGATCATCTCGTCGGGGATGGACATGGTCTTGCCGAACATATCCTTGGGAGCGTCGGTCAGGCCGATGTAGTTGCCATAGGACTTGGACATCTTGCGCACGCCGTCGGTGCCCTCGAGCAGCGGCATGGTAAGCGCGATCTGCGGCTCCATGCCCATCTTCTCCATGAGCTCGCGGCCGGCGAGCAGGTTGAAGAGCTGGTCGGTGCCGCCCATCTCGACGTCGGCCTTGATCTGAACGGAGTCGAAGGCCTGCATCACGGGGTACAGAAACTCGTGCAGGGCAATCGGCGTCTGGGACTGGTAGCGCTTGGTAAAGTCGTCGCGCTCAAGGATGCGGGCGACGGTGAACTTGGAGCACACCTGCAGCAGGCCGGCCAGGTCCATCGAAAGGATCCAGTCGCCGTTGTGCACGATGGTGGTCTTCTCGGGGTCCAGGATCTTCATGGCCTGGCTCACGTAGGTCTCGGCGTTGGCCTCGATCTGCTCCTGCGAAAGCTGCGGGCGGGTGGAGTTCTTGCCCGAGGGGTCGCCGATCAGCGCAGTGCCGTTGCCGATGATAAGGGTGACGTTGTGGCCCAGGTCCTGGAACTGACGCATCTTGCGCAGGGGCACGGCATGGCCCAGGTGCAGGTCGGGGCTGGTGGGATCGACGCCGAGCTTGATGTTGAGGGGCTCGCCTTTCTCAAGCTTCTTGCGAAGGTCGGCCTCGGGGACGATCTGCGCTGCACCCGAGGTGATGATACGCATTTGCTCGTCAACAGACAGCATTGGGTATCCTCCTTTTGCTATAGCACCCTCACCGGATACGGCGGTGCTGGAAGTTCATAAACCCACTAATAATAACCAAAACAGCGCGACGCGGCACCTACGACAGGAAAATCCTCGTCCTGCCGCACGCGTCGATAACGACCGGCAAACGCGTGCCGTCACGTTCGACCAAAAAGCGCGCCTGCTGACGGCGCGAGCAGTCACGGCAACGGACCTGCCCCGTTGCATCCGTGGCGCAGGCGCCCTCGGCAGTCAGCAAGCAGTGCTCGCACACCATGAGCTCGGGACGGTCGGCATCGACAGGCCCCAAGACACCGGGGCAAGCGGCAAGCTCGGCAACACGCTCCGCATCATTGCCGAGCAACTCGGCCGACAAGCACACCCGCCCCGCACCGAGTCCGCGCAGCCAGGTAAGCGTGGCCCGATTGGCACAGAACACCGGCGCCGCCACGTCAAACGTTGTGCCCAGCTCGCGGGCCATCGCCACTTGTCCCAGATTGCGGCAGACGACGCGCCCGGCACGCTGCATAAGCGCCCGAGTCCGCTCGGCGTCGCCCGCGCGGCACACTTCGTCGAGCACCACCGTTGTATCGGACAGATCTCGCTCATCGCGCGGACCCACATCCATCAGCTCCCAGGCAAAGACCATACGAGCAAAATCCTCGCGCTTTACCGGCCCCGCCGACCCCGCCAACTCCGTCGACGCGCCGCCATCCACCGCAGCGTCCTCAAAGGGCAGCACCTCAACGGCACGCGCAACGGGCGCAATCGCATCCGCCTCGGCCCGCATGCGCTCCAACACCGCCGTCGTCTGATCCAACACGCCGGCGCTGCGAATCAGATAGACCTCGCAGCCCGCGTCCACCTTACGCTTGCAATGCACGACGACGCGCTTCCCCGCTGCGGCATCCACCGGGCAGGGCACCTGCGGCCAGCGCTTGGGCACATCGGGACGCGCGTCGACACCCGGATAGAACCGAATCTCGAGCGTGTCACCCACCGCCACGGCGGCATCGAGCTCAACGGTCACCTCTTCGTGGCCCACAGCGACCAAGCGCCCCACGCGCACGCCCTGGTTGATCGCGCGCTCAAAGCTCATGAGCTCGGCACCCGAACGACCCCGCAGGTAAGCATCGGTAAACCCACGGTTAAACGACCTTCCCAGCTCGCGTTCAAGCTCTTCCACGGCACCGGAGTCCCACGCGCCGTCGCACAGCATATCGAGTGCCCGACGCCACACCCTCACCACGTTGAATACGTAATCGGGATTCTTCATGCGTCCCTCGATCTTGAGCGATGCCACGCCGGCGGCAACAAGCTCGGGCAGGTGCGCGATACCCAGATAGTCACGCGGACAAAGCAGGCGGTCTCCCTCGACGGCAACAACACTCTGCCCCGCCTCGTCCACTAGGTCGTACGCCAGACGGCACGGCTGCGTGCAGTCGCCGCGCATCGCCGAGCGCCCACGCCGCAGGGCCGAGAACTCGCACGCCCCCGAATAGCCGATGCAAATCGCACCGTGGCAGAATACCTCGATGGGCACGCCCGTGGCACATAGCGCCGCAATCTCGTCGACCGTCAGCTCGCGTGCCGTCGTCACGCGCTCGACCCCCAGTTCATCGGCGGCAAGCCGCACGGCACCCTCGCTATGAGCGCCCGCCTGCGTGGACAGGTGAATCTCGACCCCGGGAATCGCCGCGCGCAGCGCGCAGGCCAACCCGGCATCGGCGACAATCAGAGCATCGGCGCCCAGCTCCAGTGCATGAGCTCCCAACGCCACCGCGTCGGACAACTCATCGTCAAACACGAACACGTTGAGCGTTACGTACACATGCACGCCATGGGCATGCGCCACGGCGCAGCCGCGCGCAAACTCGTTATCCGTAAAGCCATGGGCGCTCACACGGGCGTTAAAGCCGCCCAACCCCGCATAGATGGCATCGGCACCCGCGGCGATAGCCGCAAGCATCTGGTCGAGTCCGCCCGCCGGCGCCAGCAGCTCGGGCAGCGCCGCACTGACAACATCCAATCCAGTCTCGTATTGTCCGCTCGGCCCCATCGTCCGAATCGCCATCGACAAACTCCTTACCAAGGTATGCATTCACTCTGAAAAATGCCGTCTTCCAGCATACACGAGGCCTCGCGCGCCCCGTTTGGTTTATCGTGTAATAACTTATGTCCATCCTGCCCCGACGGCACATCCACCGTCTGGCACGACATACCTGGAGGTCAATATATGGGTCCTCGCCAACGACAGGGACACAGCCGTTCAAAGACGCACACCCTGCCCATAATCCTGCTCTCGTTTTTGGGCTTTCTGCTGATTGCGGGCGTGGCGTTTGGCATCGGCATGGTCGGTAACGTCAACCGCTGGCTGTCCGATCTGCCCGACTACACCGACGCCAACGCGTATCTGGTGAGCGAGCCCACCGAGATCGTCGACTGCAACGGCAATACCATTGCGAGTTTCTACACGCAAAACCGCAAGTCCATCACCAAGGACGAGGTCTCCCCCTACGTGCTGCAGGGCACCGTTGACGTCGAGGACGAGCGCTTCTACGAGCACGGCGGTATCGACCTGTGGGGTATCGCGCGTGCTGCGGTGGCAACCCTCGGCGGCGGGCACGAAGGCGCCTCGACGATCACCCAGCAGCTTGTGCGCAACACCATCCTGCAGGAGGAGCAATTCGACTCGACCATTGAGCGTAAGGTGCGCGAGGCCTACATCGCCATCAAGATGGAGGACATGTACTCCAAAGACGAGATCCTCATGATGTACCTCAACACCATCTATTACGGCCACGGCGCCTACGGCATCGAGGCCGCAGCCGAGACCTATCTGTCCAAGAGCGCCGCCGACCTCACCCTGAGCGAGGCCGCGCTACTCATCGGCCTTCCCAACTCGCCTTCGCAGTACGACCCCACGGTCAATCCCGATCTGGCACTGTCTCGCCGCAACAAGGTTCTCGACAACATGCTGCGCCTGGGCCACATCACCCAGGAGGAGCACGATGCCGCACAGGCCGAGCCCATCACCCTCAATGTGACCGAAATCTCGGGCAGCGGCGTCGACGTATACTCGCAGCCCTACTTTGTCTCCTACGTCAAGCAGCTGCTGGAGCAGGAGTTCTCGACCGACGTGCTCTTTAAGGGCGGCCTGACCGTCAAGACCACCATCGACCCCACGATGCAGCAGGTGGCAGAGAATGCCGTCCGCGAGCAGCTCGACACGCTCTCGCTTGACGGCCTGGACATGGGCATGGTCGTCGTCGACCCCAAGACCGGCTACATCAAGTGCATGGTGGGCGGCTACGACTACAACGCCGACGAGAACCACGTAAACCATGCCACGGCCAAGCGTCCCGTCGGCTCCACCTTTAAGGCCTTTACGCTGGCAACTGCCATCCAAAACGGCATGAACCCCAACGTCACCCTCAACTGCAACTCGCCGCTCAAGGCCAAGGGCACCACGACCGAGGTCCAAAATTACGCCAACCAGAGCTACGGCAACATCACGCTTAAGCAGGCGACGGCATACTCCTCCAACACCGGCTACATCCAGGTGGCGGAAGCCGTCGGCAACAGCAAGATCATCTCGCTCGTCAAAAAGCTCGGCATCGACCCCGCCAAGGACAACATCGAGGACGTTCCCGTCATGACGCTCGGCACCGGCTCGATCTCGCCACTCGAGATGGCCGCCGCCTACGCGACGTTTGCCAACGGCGGCTACTATCGCCAGCCGATCGCCATCACCGAGATTGATTCTCGTACCGGTTCGGTGCTGTACCAGCACACCGACAATCCCTCACAGGTGCTTACCGAGGGCGAGGCCGCCGCGGTCACCGATGTTCTGTCCGGCGTCATGAAGGGCAGCGGTACGGGTGCTGCCGGCGCCCTGAGTGTCAACCAGCCCTATGCCGGCAAGACGGGCACCACCGACAACACCACCAACCTTTGGTTCTGCGGCTATACCCCGCAGCTGGCGTGCGCCCTGTGGACCGGCTATTCCGCGGGCGAGATCCCCATCCAAAAGTACGGCACGGACCTGCTGGGCGACAGCACCAACCTGCCTGTCTTTAAGCGGTTTATGAACACCGTTCTGACCGGTACCGAGCGCGAGGAGTTTGCGACCGGAACGGCGCCCACCTACAAGAACAACAGCGTCTGGAAGTTCTACGGCACCAACAACACCAAGAAGTCGGAGAACGACGACAAGGACGAGGACGAAGAGGAAGAGGAAACCACCACAACAACTACCACGACGACCACGACCACCGAGACCACGGGCGGCGACACCACCGGCGGCACCGGTACGACCGGTGGCTCGACGGGCGGCTCCACTGGTGGCTCGACGGGCGGCTCCACTGGTGGCTCGACCGGCGGCGATGGCGGCACGCCTACGCCTACGCCCACTCCCGACCCCTCGCCCACGCCTGACGATACGGTCGGCTAAGAAGTACGCGACTAAAGCCAACAAGGCCCCGAGCAGCTTATTGAACTGCTCGGGGCCTTTTAGTTTGAAGCGACCTGGTGGGCGGTCTTTATACCGGCAAACAAAAAGGGGTACCGACCAACGTCGATGCCCCTTACAAGCCACTATGTCAGCGCACGCAATGCCGAGCGCGCGGCCCGCACACCTACTTGCGAGAATTGCTCAGCTTATTGATCAGCGCCTCAAGACGCTCGCCGTCCTCGGCCGTCTGGGCAATAACCAAAATCGTATCGTTGCCGGCAAGCGAGCCAAGCACATCGGGCAACTCTGCCGCATCAACGGCGGCGGCGATGCCGGAAGCCGTGCCAGGCTGAGCCTTGATCATAACCAGATTATCGGTACGCAGAACGCCCGTTACGAGCTCGGAAACCATACGCTGCAGGTGCAGGTCCTCTGCCAGAACATAGATGCCCTCAGGGAGCTTACGCAGCCCCATATCGGCAATATCGCGAGAGACAGTCGCCTGCGTGCAATCAAAGCCCATAGCACGGAGCTCATCGACCAGCACGCGCTGCGTGCGGACATCCTTATTGCGCACAATATCTCTAATGGCATCCTGGCGCCCATTGCGTTTTTTAGCCATACAAACCCTCTCTCCAAAAGATGGCGGAGACAATCAATCAGTGATTGAATAGTTTAACGCTATTTGAAGGCTTTTGTGTATAAGAACGCATTTCGAAACAATTCTATGCAAGTTTGTTTCGTAATGAGCCGTTTAGGCGGTTTTTGCGCCCGTCCGGTTAAGAAAAGCTGCCAGATGCGTACACATCACGCAGCGCGCGGGCTTGGCGCTGGCGATCGGCCCAAACAACAGACCGAGTCCCCGATGGTTATCCTTGAGCGCGGCGACCATCTGACGGGTTCGAGGCGCCTCGAGCATATCACGCATGCGGGCGGAACGCTCGATTGACGACACTCCATGCGGGCTCAGACACAAATTCTCGATGCAGGCGACCAGTCCGGCAAAGTAGAACTTTTGGCTTGCCAGCTTGAGCCGACCACCGCTATCTGCTTCCGAGAGTGAGTCCGCAAGCTCGTCGAGCGCCCGGGCGTCATCGGATACCTTGGCATACATGGTGGGATCAAAGGCATCTGTAAGCTTAGGCGCCGCCGCGTGGAAACAAGCGTCGCCGCATCCGGAGACGCGCTGTGCCTGCGAGAGCGCGCACGCCATAAACCCAACCGTGCGAAACGTCTTATCGCACAAAAGACATGCCTCAAACAGTGGACGGCTGTACATCACGCCAGAGACTTGAGCAACCAAGCCGCCTAAAATCAACTGGGGCAGCCCAGTCACCATAGAAGACTCGTCTTCTATGGCAATAGAGGCAGCATCCAAGACGCGCGAATGACGCTCGCGATGCGCATCGTATCGATCGAGCGACACCGAGGGGAGCACAATGTCTGCCGCAGTATCGCACGCGATATCGACCATCTTGGAAAGGGCCTGCGGAGCAAACCACTCATCGGCGTTCATGGCGATGATTTGAGAGCCGCGCGAGGCATCAAAACCGGCACGAAGACAAGCGCCGCGCTTCGCGTCCTCGACGTCAATCAAATCAATATGGATGTCCCTGTCGGCAGCAACTTGAAGCGAATGGCGCACACCGGGCACAGCATCGCGGCAGACAACGACAATCTGCAAATCATAGAGGTCTTGGTTCTGGATACTCTCGAGCGCACGCATCGCATAGCTGGGCGAACCTTCTACCACAAGGATCACCGAAAGTCGCGGATGCGAACAACGTCGAACCAAGTTTTCCATCCTCTCGATAGCACCAAATCAAACTGTCGTTCATGGTACACCCGAGCTATAAAAGCAACGAGCCGCCTAACATGTTGCACGCCAAGAACAGATGTTGCACACGCGCAGCTCACACATAGTATGTGCAAGGCACAGACGCGCCGAGCACTCCCCTAGTCGAGAACGACAAGCTCGTCGGGGCCGTAATCCACACCCATAAACGTAAGGCCGCAGGCAGGCGCCGTGGGACCCGCAGCGGTTCGGTCACGGGCGTCAATAACCTCGCGCATCCACTGGGGATCGCGACGATGCATGCCAATCTCCACGAGCGTTCCTACAATGGTACGCACCATCGAGTGCAAAAACGCATTGCCCTCGATAGTGAAGGTCAGGATATCCTCGCCAAAAGCGACCTCGTGGCCAAACTCCGCACGCATCACGCAGCGGTGCGTGGGCTTGCCCACAGCAGAGGCAACCTTGCAAAAGCTCTTAAAGTCCTGCTCGCCCAAAAGCGCAGGGCAGGCGGCCGCCATCGCATCGACGTCGAGGGGATAGCGATGCCACCACACCGCACCGCGCGAGAGCACGGGGCGCGCATCGCGATCGGCAATACGGTACGTATACGTACGGGACCGCGCGTCAAAGCGGGCAGAAAAGCCCCTACGGGCCTTGTAGACCTCGTTTATGGCGATATCTTTGGGCAGGAGGGCATCCATAGCCCTCAGCCACCTACGGCGCGTCAGAGCAAGCTCAGCGTCCGTTACGGGCACGCTAATGTACTGGGCCACCGCATGCACGCCGGCATCGGTACGACCCGCACACGTCAGATCGATCGGGCGGCGCAGCAGCGTCTCGATAGCGCGGCGCAACTCGCCCGCAACGGTCGTCTGGCCCGGCTGCTCGGCAAATCCGCTATAGGACGAGCCATCATAGGCAACACAGAATACAAGCGTGGCATCGAGCTCAGGAATCGAATTGAAATCAGACGGCGCGGTCATGGGCGCTCCCAACAAACAATCAACGGTATCGCGACAAAAAAAGAGGGGTACGCGAACGTACCCCTCGAATATAGCCTATGCAGACGGATTGTCTACTCAGCGGTCTCCTCAGCAGGAGCCTCCTCGACGGCCTCGACCTTCTTGGGAGCAGCGGCCTTCTTGGGGGCCGGAGCAGCCTTCTTGGCCTTAGGCGTGCAAGGCTCGGTGACGAGCTCCATGATAACGATAGGAGCGTTGTCGCCCTTACGGTTGCCGAGCTTCATGATGCGGGTATAACCGCCGTTGCGGTCCTGCCACATGCCCTGGGCAGCCTTGTCGAAGATCTCGGCAACGAGCTGCTTATCGCCGAGCTTGGCGATAGCCAGACGACGAGAGTGCAGGTCGCCCTTCTTGGCCCAAGTGATGATCGGATCGACGACCGAACGCAGCGCCTTAGCGCGGGTCTCGGTGGTCTTGATGCGGTCGTTCTCGAAGAGGGCCTTAGCAAGGCTCTTCTTCATGGCCTTGGTGTGGCTCGCATCGGTGCCGAGCTTCAGGCCCTTCTTAACGTTGTGACGCATGGTCTAGTTTCTCCTCAAATATGCGAAGCATTAAGCCTTCAGGCTCAGGCCCATGGACTCAAGCTTGTCCTTCACTTCCTCGATCGACTTAACACCGAAGTTACGGATGTTGAGCAGATCGTTCTCCGAGAACTCAACGAGTTGACGGACCGAGTGAATGCTGGCGCGCTTAAGGCAGTTGTAAGAACGGACGGAAAGGTCCAGATCCTCGATCTGCTTGTCCAGCTCGGCGTTGTCGTTGGTGACCTCGGGAGCGAAGATCGAAGCCTCCTCCTCAACCTCGGGGGTCTCGGCAAGGTTCATAAAGGCGGCCATATGCTGATTGATGATATTGGCAGCCTGGACCACGGCGTCGCGCGGGGCGATGGAGCCGTTGGTCTCGATCTCGAGGACAAGGCGGTCGTAGTCGGTGTGCTGACCGACACGGCAAGCCTCAACGAGCTTGGCGCAACGGGAAACCGGCGAGTACAGCGAGTCGACGTGGATCACACCGATGGGATCGTTGTCGCGCTTGTTGGCCTCGCCAGAGACATAGCCGCGGCCATAGCCGATGCGCATGCTCATGGTGAGATGGCCACCCTCGGTGAGCGTAGCGATGTGCTGCTCGGGGTTGACCAGCTCAAACTCGGACGGAATAAAGAAGTCCGCACCGGTGACCTCGCAGGGGCCGTCAACCGAGATGGTGGCGGTCGCCTCGTCGGTCGTGCCGAGAGCCCTGAAGACAAGACCCTTGACATTCAGGACGATGTCGGTGACATCCTCGACCATGTTAGGGATGGTCATGAACTCGTGCTGCGCACCATCGATCTGAATAGCCTCGACGGCGGCACCCTCGAGCGAGGACAGAAGAACGCGACGAAGGGAGTTACCCAGCGTATCGCCGTAACCACGCTCGAGCGGCTCGACGGAGACACGAGCAGACGTCTCGTTGATCTCTTCGACCTGAACCTGAGGCCTAATGAATTCTGACATGTATTACCTCCAGCCTCAGCAGCCCGGATGGACTACTTAGAGTAGAGCTCGACGATGAGCTGCTCGTTGATATCACCGCTGATCTGCTCACGCGTCGGCAGAGCGAGCACGTTACCAGACAGCTTCTCGATATCGACCTCGAGCCAGCCAGGGACCTCAAAGCGCTCGGAGGAAATCAGGGCCTCCTTGATGGGGAGGAGGTCACGGAACTTCTCGCCGACAGCGACGACGTCGCCGGCCTTGACGCGGTAGGACGGGATGTCCACACGCTTGCCGTTCACGGTGAAGTGACCGTGACGGACGGACTGACGAGCCTCTTTGCGGGTGCGGGCGAAGCCAAGACGGAAGACGACGTTGTCGAGGCGAGACTCAAGGATGATCATGAGGTTCTCACCGGTGACGCCGTTCATCTTGCGGGCCTTGTTGAAGTAGCCGTGGAACTGCTTCTCCAGAACGCCATAGATGAACTTGACCTTCTGCTTCTCGCGCAGCTGCATGCCGTACTCAGATTCCTTGCGACGGCGCTTGGGCTGACGGATAGATTCCTTCTTGCTGCTGTAACCGAGCTCAGCGGGATCGATCCCGAGCTGACGGCAGCGCTTAAGAACAGGAGTCCTGTCGATTGCCATATTGATACGATCCTTTCAGTTACACGCGGCGACGCTTCTTGGGGCGGCAGCCGTTGTGCGGAATGGGGGTCTTGTCCTGGATGCTCGAGACCTCGAGGCCAGCAGCCTGGAGGGAGCGGATGGCGGTCTCACGACCGGAGCCGGGGCCCTTGACGAAGACGGAAACCTTCTTCATACCGTGCTCCATGGCCTGCTTGGCAGCAGCCTCGGCAGCCATCTGGGCAGCGAACGGCGTGGACTTACGGGAGCCCTTGAAGCCCACCTGGCCAGCCGACTTCCAGGAAATGACGTTGCCCTGGGGATCGGTGATCGAAACGATCGTATTGTTGAACGTAGAACGAATGTGAGCCTGGCCCACGGAAATGTTCTTACGGTCCGCGCGCTTCAGACGGGCAGCGCGAACGTTCTTCTTAGCAGTAGCCATCTATCTAGCGCTCCTTATTTCTTCTTCTTAGCACCGATCTGACGCTTCGGGCCCTTGCGGGTACGAGCGTTAGTGTGGGTGCGCTGGCCGCGGACCGGGAGGCCCTTGCGGTGACGAAGGCCGCGGTTGCAGCCGATGTCCATAAGGCGCTTGACGTTCTGGTTGCGCTCACGGCGGAGGTCGCCCTCAACCATGATCTGGTTCTTATCGATATAATCGCGGATGGCGTTAACCTCATCCTCGGTGAGGTCCTTAACGCGCGTATCCACGTTAACGTTGCACTCGACGCAGATCTTCGTCGCAGTGGTGCGGCCGATGCCGTAAATGTAGGTCAGACCGATCTCAACGCGCTTCTCACGCGGGAGGTCGACACCATTAATACGGGCCAACGTAGTCTCCTCTCTTAACCCTGACGCTGCTTATGACGGGGGTTCTCGCAAATGACGAGGACCTTGCCATGGCGCCTAATGATTTTGCACTTATCGCACATCTTCTTGACCGAAGGACGTACCTTCATCGTTCTTCCTTTCGGTAGCGCTCAAACTACTTCCCTACTATCTACTCGCCCAGCCGCAGGCGTTTAAAACTATGGCTGGTCTTCACACACAATCCGACCGTAGGTTGAGCTAAGCCTGCAGCCGGAAGTGGAGTGCGTGTATGCGTGCCGCTATTTGTAGCGATAGGTGATGCGGCCACGGGTCAGGTCGTACGGGGAAAGCTCCACGACAACCCTGTCACCGGGGAGAATACGGATGTAATTCATTCGAATCTTGCCAGAAATGTTGCACAGAACCGAATGACCGTTCTCGAGCTCGACCTTAAACATGGCGTTGGGCAGCGGCTCCTTTACCGTACCCTCGAGCTCAATTGCGTCTTCCTTCTTCACAAGCAATCATCTTTCTCTAGAAAACGACAGCGATTGAGTATTCTACAATACGCATGCACGTATCGTAATATCTTCGTAATGGCTCCACAACTAAGCGGAACTTGTTACTTTTCAGAAATGTAGATGCCGACGTGTTTGAACGCGGCCCCTACATTTCACCGCCCTGCAAGGAACACCAAGCACCTTGGGCATCCGTGGTGAGAATCACCGGACCGTCATTGGTAATGGCGACGGTATTCTCGTAGTGCGCGGCGGGCAGGTGGTCGTTGGTCGTAACAATCCAACCGTCGGAGCCCGTGCTCACATGGTTGGAACCCATCGTAACCATCGGCTCGATGGCAATGACCATGCCGGCCTGGAGGCGAACGCCCCTCCCCTTCTTTCCATAGTTAGGAACGTTGGGGTCCTCGTGCATCACGCGGCCAATGCCATGGCCCACATAGTCACGAAGCACGCCGTAACCGTGAGACTCGGCGAGGGACTGAACGGCATAACCGACGTCCCCGATATGGTTACCGGGAACAGCCTGCTCGATGGCAGCCTTAAGACAATCGCGCGTGACCTCGCACAGGGCCTTAGCCTCGGGCGTGGGGGTGCCGACGAAAAACGTCCAAGCGTTATCGCCGACCCAACCGTCGACAACGGCTCCCGTATCGATGGAGATGATATCGCCATCGCGCAGGATCATGTCGGGGTTGGGAATACCGTGGACCACGGCATCATTGATCGATGCGCAAATGGTCCCCGGGAACCCGCCGTAACCCTTAAAGGCCGGGGTGCCGCCATGCATGCGGATAATCTGCTCCGCAAGCTGATCGAGCTCAAAAGTCGAAACACCGGGGCGCACCATGGCTCCAACGTGGCGGAGCGCCATCTTAGATAGCGCTCCTGCCTTCTTCATCTGCTCGATTTGCGTTGCAGACTTAATCTTGATCATAGACCGAGAGCCTCTTTGACATCCCCGTACACGGTCTCGCGAGCCTGGTCGCCGTTGACCGACTTGAGCAGACCCTGGCCACGATAGTAGTCGACGAGCGGGCTCGTGGACTTCTCGTAGACGTCGAGACGATTCTTGATGGTCTCGGGCTTGTCGTCGTCGCGCTGATACATCTCGCCGGCGCACTTGGGGCAGGTAGCATCGGCAGCGGTGCCGGTGTAACCACAGGCGCGGCAGGTGCGACGCGAAGACAGACGATCGATGATGACCTCGGGGGCCACGTCGACCAGAAGGGCGCAGTCGATCTCGCGACCCATGGCGGAGAGCTCGGAGTCGAGCGTCACAGCCTGGGCGGTGTTGCGCGGGAAGCCGTCGAGGATGAAGCCCTGCTGGGCGTCATCGGCAGCAAGGCGCTCCTTGACAAGGTCGATCACGAGCTGGTCGGGAACGAGCTCGCCAGCGTCCATGTACTTCTTAGCCTGAATACCAAGCTCGGTGCCACCCTTGACGGCAGCACGCAGCAGGTCGCCCGTGGAAATGTGAGCGACGCCAAACTCGGCGACGAGCTCCTGCGCGACGGTGCCCTTACCGGCACCCGGAGCTCCGAGCAATACGAGGTTCATGAGCAATCCTCCTCTAGCCTATTTAAAGAATCCATCGTAATCATACATCTTGATCTGGCCTTCGAGCTTATCGACCGTGTCGAGCACGACGCCGACCATGATGAGGATGGACGTGCCGCCAAATGCCTGGATCAGATGGTTACCCGTGAAGGAGAAGATGATCGAAGGCACGATGGCGATGAGCGCCAAAAAGACAGCGCTGGGAAGCGTGATCTTGTTGAGCGCGTTCTTGATGTAGGCCGCGGTAGCCCTACCCGGACGGACGCCCGGAATAAAGCCACCCTGCTTCTTAAGGTTGTCGGCCGTGTCATCGGGGTTGAACACCATGGAGGTGTAGAAGTACGCGAAGAACACGATGAGGACAACGTTAAGCACCCAGTTGAGCCAACCGGTCGAAAGCGCAGAGGCAACTGCCTGAATCCAGCCGATGCCGGGGAAGAACACGGCAATCTGAGCCGGGAAGTACAGCAGCGCCGAGGCAAAGATGATCGGCACGACGCCCGCGGTGTTGACCTTGATGGGCAGGTAGGTGGTCTGGCCACCCATCATGCGACGGCCCACGACGCGCTTGGCATAGGAGACCGGGATGCGGCGCTGGCCGCGCTCAAGGAAAACAATCAGCGGGATAACCAGCAGGATGATGGCGCAGATGATCACCATGGTGATGATGCCACCGGCATTACCCTCGGTGCTGGAGAAGATAGCCTGCGGAAGGCCGGCCATGATGTTCGCAAAGATGATCAGCGACATGCCATTGCCGATACCGCGCTGGGTGATGAGCTCACCAATCCACATGATCAGCATAGCGCCTGCGGTGAGCGTACCGACGATCATGAGGTCGAAGATGATCTCGGGAGCGCCGGCGCCATTGAAGCTGATGCCGAAGCTCTTAAAGAGGAAGAGGTAACCCACGGAGTTGAGGATTGCCAGAGCCAGGGTGAGGTAACGCGAATACTGCGTAATCTTGGTCTGACCGACCTCGCCCTCGCGGGCAAGCTCATGCAGGGAAGGCACGACGGCCTGGAGCATCTGGAGGATGATCGAGCTGGTGATGTAAGGCATGATGCCCAGCGAAAACACCGACACATAGCTCAACGCGCCGCCAGAGAAAAGATTCAGGAGGGCCATAGCACCTGCGGCGACCGAATTGTTATCGGTCGAGAAAAGGCCCAGCATCCCCTGGAAGGGAATGCCGGGCACAGGAACGTGCGCACCAATGCGGTACACGACGAGCATAGCTATGGTAAAAAGAATCTTTTCGCGCAATTCTTTGATGCGGAAAGCATTCTTAAGACCATTTAGCACGGCAGCTCGACCTTTCCGCCAGCGGCCTCGATCTTGGCCTGCGCAGAAGCGCTGACCTTGTCGACCTTGACCGTGAACTTCTTGGTGAGCTCACCATTGCCGAGCACCTTGACGGGCTCGAACTCGCTCTTGGTGATGCGAGCGGCCTTAAGAGCGGCACCGTCGATTACGGCGCCGTCCTCGAACTTACGCTCGAGACGCTCAACGTTAACAGCGGTGTACTCGATACGACGGGGGTTGCGGAAGCCCGGAAGCTTGGGCAGGCGCATAGCCAGCGGAGTCTGGCCACCCTCGAAGCCGGCACCCTTGGTGCCACCAGAGCGGGAACCCTGGCCCTTCTGGCCGCGGCCAGAAGTGGTGCCGTGACCCGAAGAATTGCCACGGCCGACGCGCTTGCGGTTCTTGGTGGAACCGGGCGCGGGAGTAAGATCGTGAAGCTGCATTTGCTACTCCTCTACAATCTCGACAAGGTGCTTGACCTTGAAGATCATGCCGCGGACGGACTCGTTGTCAGCAATCTCGCGAACCTCGCGGATCCTGTGGAGACCGAGGGCACGGACAGTACGGACCTGGTCCTGCTTGCAACCGTTGGTGCTGCGGACCTGCTTGATCTTGATGGTGTCAGCCATGCTTAGTTCTCCTTACCGACGAACATCTCGGAGACCGTCAGGCCACGGCGAGCCGCGACGTCCTCAGGGCTGGAGAGCTCCTTGAGGCCCTCGACGGCAGCCTTGATGATGTTGAGGCCGTTGTCGGTACCGAGGGACTTGGACAGGACGTTCTTGATGCCAGCAAGCTCGAAGAGGGGACGCACAGCGCCGCCGGCGATAACGCCGGTACCCTCGACAGCGGGCTTGATGATGATGCGGCCGGCACCAAAGTGGCCGAGAACCTCGTGCGGGATGGTGCCCTGCTCGGTCACCGGCACGTGGAACATGTTCTTCTTGGCATCGAGAGACGCCTTGGAGATGGCCAGGGGCACCTCAGCGGACTTGCCCATACCAACGCCGACGTTGCCCTTGCCGTCGCCAACGACGACGAGAGCGACGAGGCTCATGCGACGACCACCCTTGACGGTCTTCGACACGCGGTTGATGTAAACGACGCGCTCCTCGAACTCGGAGGCCTCGCGCTGCTGCTTCTGATTACGAGCCATGTGCTACATACCTCCTAGAACTCGAGACCGGCGGCACGAGCACCGTCGGCGAGGGCCTTGACGCGGCCATGGTAGATACGGCCACCGCGATCGAAGGCGACCTTGGTGATGCCGGCCTCGATGGCACGCTTGCCAACGAGCTGACCGACCTTCTCCGCAGCCTCCTTGTTCGAGGTGTGGGTGCCCTTGAACTCGGCCTCGAGGGTCGAGGCAGAGACGAGCGTCAGGCTGGAGCCCTTGCTGTCGTCGATGATCTGGGCATAGATGTTGGCGTTAGTACGGGTCACGCGAAGACGCGGACGCTCGGAGGTACCCGAGACCTTGCCGCGAACACGACGCTGACGACGCTTGAGGCCTTCCAGCTTCGCCTTATGCTTGTTCATACGTAAACTCCTAAAAAGGTTGATCTTGCCAGCACCTGACGGGGTGCTGGTCTTATGCGAGTGAGTCGGTTACGACTACTTGGCGGCCTTACCCAGCTTGCGGCGGATGTGCTCGCCAACGTAGTGGATACCCTTGCCCTTGTAAGGCTCGGGAGGACGATGGCCGCGGATCTCAGCGGCGATCTGACCGACCTGCTGCTTGTTGATACCCTTGACGTTCACGTGGGTGTTGTCGGGAACCTCGAAGGTGATGCCCTCGGGAGCCTCGACGATCACGGGGTGCGAGAAGCCCAGGGAGAACTCGAGGTTCTTACCCTTCTGCTGCACGCGGTAACCGACGCCGGCGAGCTCGAGCTTCTTCTCGAAGCCCTCGGAAACGCCAACAACCATGTTGTGGATGAGGGCGCGGGTGAGGCCGTGGCGGGCACGGGTCTCACGCTCGTCGTCGGGACGGGAAACGGTGAGGACGTTGTCCTCGACGTTGATAGCGAGCTTCTCAAAGACATCGAGCTCGAGCTGGCCCTTGGGGCCCTTGACGACAACGTTGTTGCCGTTGACTGCCACTTCGACTCCGGCGGGAATCTGGACAGGCTTATTACCGATACGAGACACGGTGATCTCCTTTCCTTCTACCTACCGAGCGAATTACCAGACGTAAGCGATGATCTCGCCGCCGACGTTGTGCTTGCGAGCATCGCGGTCGGTCATGACGCCATGGCTGGTGGAAATAATGGCGGTACCAAGGCCACCGCGGACGCGGGGCATGTCGGCAACGCCGGTGTACTTACGCAGGCCCGGCTTGGAAATGCGGCGGATGCCGTTGATGACCTTAGCCTTCTTGGGACCATACTTAAGCGTGATGTGCAGAGTCTTCTGGGGAACGGTGTCCTCGACATCGTAGCCCTCGATGTAGCCCTCCTCGTGCAGAACACGAGCGATCTCGACGAGCTTCTTGCTGCTCGGCATGGAGACCGTGGCCTTGTTCACAGAGTTAGCGTTACGGATGCGCGTAAGCATATCTGCGATCGGGTCTGTAAGGTTCATACAGATTCTCCTTCGTTCTTGATGAACACGTGCTCTTGGTTCTTCGCCGCCCTTAACGGCAAAGCCTTTTTAGCGCGTTTTCCCTGTTCCAAACTGATGCTTGAAACGCTGGTAGTGACTTACCAGCTGGCCTTCTTAACGCCGGGAAGCTCGCCCTTGAGTGCAAGCTCGCGGAAGCAGACACGGCACAGGCCGAACTTGCGGTACACAGAGTGCGGACGGCCGCAGCGCTGGCAGCGCGTGTACTCACGAGTAGAGAACTTCTGCTTGCGATTGCACTTGACGATCATCGATGTCTTAGCCACTTATATCCTCCTCACATAGAGTATTGTTCGCCCCAAGCGCCGCCCCCTTCTGGGAACGGCGCTCATAGGGCAGGTGAACCTATTTCTTGAACGGGAAACCGAAGGCGTCCAGAAGGGCCTTGGCCTCCTCATCGGTGTTGGCGGTGGTCACGAAAGTGATGTCCATACCACGCTGGTGATCGACGGAGTCGAAGTCGATCTCGGGGAAGATGAGCTGCTCGGTGACGCCCATGGAGAAGTTACCACGGCCGTCGAAGCTCTTGGCGGAGATGCCGCGGAAGTCGCGGATACGGGGGATTGCGACAGAGGTCAGACGATCGAAGAACTCCCACATACGGTCGCCACGCAGGGTAACCTTGCAGCCGATCGGCATACCAGCGCGCAGGCGGAAGGTAGCGATGGACTTGCGGGCACGGGTGATCATCGGCTGCTGGCCGGTGATGGCGCGCAGGTCGCGCACGGCACCGTCGATGGCCTTGGAATCGGTAGCGGCCTCGCCGACACCCATGTTCACGACGATCTTCTCAAACTTGGGGATCATCATGACGTTCTCGTACTGGAACTTGTCCTGAAGCTGCTGCTTGACCTCGTTGTTGTACTTGGTCTTCAGACGCGGCACATACTTCTCTTCTGCCATTGTTCACTCCTTCTTGGGGTTTTAAGCACGGGGCGTGGCCACGATGGGTTGTCCTCGTGCCTCCTGGCTGCATCCGCGCCGCTCATGGCATTACGCGGTTTGGACTCGACACAGCAGGAGCCGACAAAACAATCGGTACTATACGCGCATCGGGAGCGTTTTTCCAGAAAAACCTCGTCTGCCTGCACAACTCCACAACTCCCCCGCACAAACCGATCCGCATGCGACGGAGGAAAATGACAGTTGCGGTGAAATAGGGACTGTTTGACGGCTTAACTGGCTTAAACAGCCCGCATTTCACCGCAACTTATTGATGGGGATGCGACTAGCGCTTGCGGGGGACGAGCTTGGTGCGGCGCAGGTGGATCATCTCGGCAGCGATGGAGATGGCAATCTCCTCGGGATCCTCGGCCTCGATGGCAACGCCGATCGGCAGGTGCAGCCCGTCGATCTGGTCCTGCGTAAAGCCCTCCTGCTCCAGGCGGGCGCGCACAAAGGCCGTCTTGCGGCGCGAACCCAGACAGCCCAGATAGGCGGGTTTGGCGCGCATGGCCTGAATCACCACGTCGATATCGGACTTGTGGCCTGCTGTGGCAACGACCACCAGGTCGCGCGGGCCGATTGGGCACTGCTCGCTCAGGTTCTTGTAGTCGACCAGACGACGGTCGTAGACACCGGGCACCCATTCGGGGGTCAGCGTGCCGGGGCGGTCGTCGCAGGCCACGACGGCAAAACCCGCCGCCGTGAGCACCCGCGCCGTCGCAGCGCCCACGTGGCCGCAGCCAAAGATATAAGTCAGGCCCTCGGGGCAGAGCGTCTCGACGTGCGCCACGGGAATCTCGGAGGCCGCGTTGGTGTAGCTGACCTTACTCCCCTCCTCCACCAGCGAAAGCCCGGGGCAGCCCGCAATGGTACGGCGCGATTCCTCGCCATGGTACTCGGCCACATCGCCCTCGAGCGCGCTCGCGACAAACGGCTCAAAGTCGATGACGAAGTCGCCGATGCGCCGATAGGCCAAGACGTCGGCAATTTCCTGGAACAACGGTACCTGGGTCGCATCCAGATGCAGGTAGCACAAGCAGATGGCTCCGCCGCAGATCATGCCGGTATCGGAGTTCTCGCCGCCCATAGTGTAGCGGACCAGACGCGACTGTCCCGCGCTCAGGAGCTCGCGCGCCTCATCCAGCGCAAAAAGCTCAATCTTGCCGCCGCCGATGGTGCCCGCTTGGCTGCCATCGGCAAAGACGGCCATCCAGGCGCCCACGCCGCGCGGTGACGACCCCGCCGTACCGGCCACGACCACGAGCTCGCACGTCTCACCAGCACGCAAGGCGGCAAGCGCCGCATTCACAACATCGAGCTTTTCCATTGCCGCCTTCTATCCTCTAAAGACACCGGTGAGCATAGCGAGCGCCTCGAGCACACCGCCGCCGACCGACGTCGCCTTGTCCGAAATGTAGTTGATATAGCTGGCATCGCCGCGCGGATCGACATCGGCGCATTTAAAGCCCTCAGTCACCTGCACGCCGTTCGCCAAAAGCCCGCGCAAGCAGCCGTCAATCTGCGTGACCATGGGAGTATCACCCGCATACCCGATCACATCGCCGGCACTCACGATGTCGCCGATGGTGCGGTCGGACCTAAACACGCCGGCGGCGGGGCTGTGGATAACACGTTCCTTGCCATAGCCGGCGATAATGCCCGGCACGCCCGTGTTGGGCTGGGGCGAACCTTGGGTAATGACACGGCCGAGAAAATGTCCGCGCATGGTCTCGACCACGGCGTCGCAGTCAACCGGCGCGGTAAAGCCCGGCCCCACAGCGATGACGGCAGGCGCCATGTCGCGCGTGGTGCCCAAGTTGCGCTTAGCCAAAATCGCGTCGACCACAGCCGCGGGTTTAAGCTCATCGAGCATCTTGGCCTGAGGGTCCACCACAACGGCGACGTCTCCAGCCTCGGTAATCTCAAGCGCCTCAGCCGGCGTCCGTGCCAAGCGAGCGCGAATGCCTTCGACCTCGACCTCGCCCAGGCGAATGGCCTCGCAAAAACAGATTGTGCGGCGGATGCACGTGGGAACCGCGATATCGGCCATAACGACCGAAACGCCGGCGCGCACCAAGCGAGCGGCGACGCCCGTGGCGATATCGCCGGCGCCGCGAACATAAACGAGCATTCCCGGGGCACCTCCCTGTGCTACGGTTTGAGCAGAGCAAAAGCGGTTCGGCCGCTACTCTGATGATTATTTATTATCACAGTATTATACGGCGGTGAACAGATGGAAACGACGAGCGGAAACCTTGCCTCCGCGCTCAAGATCGAGCCGGGCATTACCGCGATTATCGGCAGCGGCGGCAAGTCGACGTTGCTGAAGATGCTGGGTCTCGAGCTCATGCGCGGCGGCGGGCGCGTGCTCCTCTGCACCACCACGCACATGTTTCCCGTCGCCGGCGTGCCATGGGACGGGTCGAGCCGTCGCCTGGACGCCGCGCCTTGGAAGCCGGGGACCCCGCATGTTCCCGGCTGCACCTGCGAGGCATGCGCGGAACTTGTCCGCGGAAGCATCTGCCAGGCGGGTGTTTTGGACCCGGAGACAGGCAAGCTCTCCGCCCCCGCTGAGCCGATCGACCAGCTGGCGCAGCGCTTTGACTATGTGTTGGCCGAGGCAGATGGCAGCAAGCGACTCCCGCTCAAGGCGCATGCCGCCTGGGAGCCGGTAATTCCCGCCGCCACGGCAAACGTTGTCTGGGTCGTCGGCGCCTCGGGGCTGGGCAGGCCCGTCGCCGAGGTTGTCCACCGCCCCGAGCTCTTCTGCGAGCGCTGCGGCTGCGAGCCTACCGACATCGCCACGCCCGAGCGCGTCGCCCAGGTGCTCAATGCCGAGATGCAGGCGCTGGGACTCAGCACCGCACGCGTCATGCTCAACCAAGCCGACACGCTTGCCGACCCAACAATGGCAGATCGCTTCGAGGCAGCCCTCAACCGCCCCCTCATCGCCACCAGCCTCCAGGGGTAGCAAATTTGGGACGGGGCTCTTTTTGCTACCCCGTCCCGAAAAATCATCTCCCAAATTAGCTACCCCGGCGGTCTTCCTGTTAGCGGGGCACGTAGCGGCCGGGTTGGGCTCCGGTGGGCTCGCCGTCGCGTGCCGCCAGCACGCCGTTCACAAACACGGCCTTGGCGCGGCCATGTGCCCCAAAGCCCTCGAGCGGCGTGTAGTCCACGGCCTGATGCTGCGTCGCGGCGCTGATCGTCCAACGCGCGCACGGATCCCACACGCACACGTCGGCATCGGCGCCCTCGGCAAGACAGCCCTTGCGCGGATACATGCCAAAAACGCGCGCCGGGTTCTCGCTCATCAAGCGGCACAGATCCTCGGGACCCAGCTGTCCCTCAAAGCTCGTGGCAATCGCAACGGGACGATGCTCCACGCCGGGCCCGCCGTTGGGAATCGCGCGGAAATCATCGCGTCCTCGGTCCTTTTGCCCGTGCAGATTAAAGCTGCAGTGGTCGGTGGCAATAGTATCGATCTCGCCAGCCACAAGCGCCTCGCGCAGCGCGGCACGGTCACCGGCATGGCGCAGCGGCGGGCTCATCACGTACTTGGCGCCCGCAAAGCCGTCCTCGCCCTGCTCCAGATAGCAGGTGTCGTCGAGCATCAGATACTGAGGGCATGTCTCGACATAGATGTTCTTCTGCCCGCGCGCTTTGGCAGCGCGAATGGCCTCGAGCCCCAGCTTGGTCGAAAGGTGCACCACGTTGACCGGAGCGTCCCCGGCCAAGTGCGCCAGATACAGCAGGCGGCTCACGGCCTCGGCCTCACACACGTCCGGACGGCTGAGCGCATGGCCCTCGGGCCCGTGGATACCCTGCTCAAACACGCGCTTCTGCAGCGCGTTGACCAACGTGCCGTTCTCGCAATGCACGCACAGGATACCGCCCACGCGCTTGAGCTCCTCCAGCACCTCGAGCGTCTCGGCATCGTCCAGGCGCAGATGGTCGTAGGCAAAGTAGGTCTTAAACGACGACACGCCCGCCTCGCGCATGGCCGAAAGATCGGCGCGGTTGCGCTCATTCCACTCGGCAAGCGCCATATGGAAGGCATAGTTGGCGGTGCAGGTGCCGTCGGCGCGATGACGCCACTCGACCAAGGCATCGGGCATGGTCACGCCGCGATCGGCCGTCGCGTAGTCCACAATGGTCGTCGTGCCGCCGCAGGCAGCCGCGCGCGTGCCGGTCTCAAAGCTATCGGCTGTCCAATCCATGCCGGTCCAGCACTGCATGTGCGTGTGCCCATCGATAAAGCCCGGGAACACCCAGCAGCCCGCAGCATCCTCGACGGTATCGCCCTCGGCCGGCTCAATCGCCGCGGCAATCCGCACGATCTTATCGCCATCCATGGCAAGATCGGCGCGGCGAAGCCCCTGGGGCGTCACGAGTGCGCCGTTTTTGATGATGATCATAATTGCTCCTTATTGATTGATGCAGTTGGCCACGCGATCAAAATACGAGCAGGCGGCGATATGCTCCGTTATGCGTCGCTGTCCCTTGACGGTATCGACGTCCCACAGCTCGTAGGCACGCGCCTCGACCAGCACCACGTCGGTACGGTCCTTGAGGATCGAACCGCCGCCGTCCTTACCCTCAAGACACATAAGTGCATCGAACAGTTCCGCCGGAAAGAGCACCGGGCTCGAAGGCTCACCGTTGCACGCAAGACGCACCGGATACTTGCGGCCACGCTCATCAAACGCGCGAACCATGGCCTCAAAAGAATCCGAACTCACGAGCGGCTGGTCGCCCGGCAAAAAGAGGCAGCCTTTCCAGTTGCGATCGACCCCCCACGAAAGGCCCGCACGGACGCTTTCGCTCCTGAGCTTGCCATCGTGCAGCACATACGGGCAATGCTTGTCCTCGCAAATCTGGGCGACCTCGGGCCAACGCGTCGAAACCACAACGTCAAAGCCCCGGGGAACCGAATCGATGGTCCGGGCAATCAGCGGCTCGCCATAGATATCGGCAAGCATCTTGTTAGAGCCAAACCGCTTGCCCTCGCCCGAAGCCATAATCACGCAACCAAGTTTCATGGTGATACCTCCCCTGAAACCATCGTACCCATAACTCGCGCCGCGGGCATCCACATCGAAGGCGCTTATCCCGCACGCCCGCGATGCAAAAAAGGGGCACCCCGCCGGTTGGCAGAGCGCCCCCTTTACATGGCTTACCTCAACCCGGCTTTAGGCCTGGAACCAACGGGCGGTGTTGCGCTCGTCGAGGGCCTTGAGGGTAGCGGCGGGATCGGCAACCTTCTGCAGGAACATCATGGCTGCGATAGCGTACGGCTTGTAGCTGGCCTCCTTGTACATGCCCACGCGGTGCATGTCGAAGACGTCGGCGTTGACCTCGCCGTGCTCGCAGGAGACACCGGAGATGTCGGCAGGCAGCGGGTGCATAAAGATGGTGTCCTGACCGTTGGCAGTCTTCTCCATGAGCTCGGTCGTGGAGCACCAGTCCTGATGGGTGGCGTTCTGGGCGAGCAGCTCCTTCTCGAGCGCGGCGATGCCGGCGTCGTCGCCCTCGGCGTACAGGTTGGTGCGCTTCTCCATGGCGGCAAACGGAGCCCAGCTCTTGGGAATCACGATGTCGGCGCCCTCGAAGGCCTCGGCCATGGTGTTGACCTGCTTAAAGGTGGTGCCGGACTCGGCGGCATAGCCCTTTGCGCGCTCGACGACCTCGGGCATGAGGTCGTAGCCCTCGGGGTGAGCCAGGGTGACGTCCATGCCAAAGCGGGGCAGCAGGCTGATCAGCGACTGCGGGCAGGACAGCGGCTTGCCGTAAGAGGGCGAATAGGCCCAGGTGACGGCAACCTTCTTGCCCTTGAGGTTCTCAAGGCCGCCAAACTCGTTGATGAGGTAGAGCATGTCGGCAGAGGACTGCGTGGGGTGATCGGAGTCGGACTGCAAGGAGATGAGCGTGGGACGGTGATCCAGAACGCCGTCCTCGTAGGCCTGCTGGACAGACTCGGAGACCTCGGCCATGTAGGCGTCGCCCTTGCCGATGTACATGTCATCGCGGATGCCGATGACGTCGGCCATGAAGGAGATCATAGTAGCGGTCTCGCGGACGGTCTCGCCGTGAGCGATCTGGGACTTCTTCTCGTCCAGGTCCTGCAGCTCAAGGCCGAGCAGGTTGGCGGCCTTAGAGAAGGAGAAACGCGTACGGGTGGAGTTGTCGCGGAACAGGGAGACGGCCAGGCCCGAGTCGAAGATCTTGGACGAAACGTTGTTCTCACGCAGCTCGCGCAGGGCGTCGGCGACGATGTAGAGCGCCTTGAGCTCATCGGTGGTCTTGTCCCAGGTGTGCAGGAAATCGCTGCCGTACATGCCCTTAAAATCGAGGCCGTTCAGCTGCTCGACGAGCTCGGTAAACTTGGCGTCCATGTAAATATCCTTTCCAAAGATGAAACGATTGCAATGAGTAGATGTGCTCCGGCATGCGCGTGTGGCTAGAACATGCAGAGCGCTATGACGAGGACCCGCTACCGTTGAGGAAGCATGGGAGATAACGACTGCGGGCCCCAAGTCAACAGGAGGTGCCGGGGGCATAGGCTGTCCCCGGCTCAACAAAATCGAGGAATGGGACTAGTCGATCTTGTTGTTGGTCAGACCAGCGCGGAACACGGTGGCGTCGCCGTCGGCCTTGCTGGGATCGTAGAGGTTCAGAGCGGCAACATACATGGCGGCAGCGGTGACCAGGTCGTCCTTGTAGGTGACCTCGTTGGGAGCGTGAGCCTGAGACTCGGCACCCGGGCCAAAGCCCACGCAGGGGATGCCGTAGCGGCCCTGGATGGAAACGCAGTTCGTGGAGAAGGTCCACTTGTCGCACAGCGGACGACCGGTGCGCTTGTCCATGCTGGGCTCGCAGCCGATGCGCTCGTCACCGAACATGGCCTTGTGGGCGTCGACGAGGGCCTTGACGTGCGGAGCGGTCTCCTTGTTGATCCACGTGGGGAAGTAAGCCTCGGTCTCGTAGACCTCGCCGGTCCAGGACGGACGGTCGTACATGTACATGGAGACCTTCACGTCGTCGCCGTACTTCTTGGCGGCCGGCAGGTTGCGGATCTCGTCCAGGCAAGACTCCCAGGTCTCACCGGCGGTCATACGACGGTCGATGGAGATGGCGCAGGAATCGGCCACGGCGCAGCGGCTGGGGCTGGTGTAGAAGATCTGGCTGACGGTGCAGGTGCCGCGGCCCAGGAAGCGGGCATCCTCGTAGTGCTCGGGGTTGTACTTGGGATCGAGCATCTTGACGAGGCCCTTGATGTCGGTCGACTCGTCGCAACCGTTGTTGTTGAGGGCGCGGACGTCGGCGATGATGTCGGCCATCTTGTAAATGGCGTTATCGCCGCGGTCGGGAGCGGAGCCGTGGCAGGAGGTGCCGTGAACGTCGACGCGAATCTCCATGCGGCCGCGGTGACCGCGATAGATGCCGCCGTCGGTGGGCTCGGTGGAAATGACGAACTCGGGCTTAATGCCGTCCTTGTTGTAGATGTACTGCCAGCACATGCCGTCGCAGTCCTCTTCCTGGACGGTGCCGACGACCATGATCTTGTAGCCCTCGGGGATGAGGCCCATGTCCTTCATCATCTTGGCAGCGTAGGTAGCAGAAGCCATGCCACCCTCCTGATCGGAGCCGCCGCGGCCGTAGATGATCTCGTCGGTCTCGTAGCCCTCATAGGGATCGGCATCCCAGTTCTCGATGTTGCCGATGCCGACAGTGTCGATGTGGGAATCGATGGCGATGATCTTGTCGCCCTCGCCCATAAAGCCCATGACGTTGCCCAGGCCGTCAACCTTGACCTCGTCATAGCCAAGGCTCTCCATCTCGGCCTTGATGCAGGCGACAACCTCACCCTCCTCGCAGGACTCAGAGGGATGGCTAATCATTGCGCGAAGAAAACGCGTCATATCAGCACGGTGGGACTCAGCAGCAGCCTTGATAGCGTCGAAATCGAGTTCTTTAGCCATTGTTCATAACCTTTCAAACGAAGGAATCTACCTGTGAGGTGGCGGAGCGATACCTATTTACTCCGCCCAGTATTAGCAAGTGGGGTATTCGCCCTCCCAGACGATGCGGCGATACTGATCCGGATCGGTGTCGCCCTCGGTGGAGAAGCAGAGCACGGAGCTCGTCTTGTCCAGACCGATGAGCTCCTTGAGCTCGGCGTACTCGGGATCGAGCATGAGGGTCTCGACCAGGCCGGTGGTCACTGCGCCGGACTCGCCGGAGATGACGCGCGGGTCGCCCTTCTCGGGAGCGCCCAGGGTGCGCATGCCGCGAGCGGTAACCCAGTCGGGGCAGGACACGAAGGCGGTGGTGTGGTTGCGCAGGATATCCCAGCCCAGGATGTTGGGCTCGCCGCAGCACAGGCCGGCCATGATGGAGGGCATGTCGCCGTCCACGATGCGCGGATTGCCGTCGCCGGCGGCAGCGCCCTTGTACAGGCAGGCGGCAGGCGCGCACTCGACCACGACGAAGGTGGGCGGGTTATCGGGATACAGGTTGGTGAAGTAGCCCACCACAGCGCCGGCCAGCGAGCCCACGCCAGCCTGAACAAAGACGTGCGTCGGGCGGTTGATGGCCATCTCGCGCAGCTGCTCGGCAGCCTCGGAAGCCATGGTGCCGTAGCCCTCCATGATCCAGGACGGGATCTTCTCGTAGCCCTCCCAGGCGGTGTCCTGAACGATAACGCCGCGCTCGCAGGCATCGGCCTCGGCGGCGGCCATGCGCACGCACTCGTCGTAGTTGACCTCTTCGATGGTCACCGTGGCGCCCTCGGCGGCGATGTTATCGAAGCGGGGCTTGGTGGAACCCTTGGGCATGTGCACGACGGCCTTCTGGCCCAGCTTGTTGGCAGCCCATGCCACGCCGCGGCCATGGTTGCCGTCGGTGGCGGTAAAGAAGGTGGCCTGGCCAAAGTCCTTGGCAAGCTGATCGGAGGTCAGGTAATCGAAGGTGCACTCGGCAACGTCCTTGCCGGTCTCGTCGGCAATGTAGTTGGCCATGGCAAACGAACCGCCCAGAACCTTAAAGGCGTTGAGGCCAAAGCGATAGCTCTCGTCCTTGACGCACAGGTTGGACAGGCCCAGGCGCGCGGCCTGGCCATCCAGGCGGGCAAGCGGAGTGACGGTATATTGAGGGAACGACTGGTGGAAGGCGCGGGCCTTCTTCACGTGGTCGAGGCTCATGATTCCCAAGTGCTTGTCATCGCTCTTGGGCATCGTGTTGCCCGCCCACTGGATCTTATCGGCCATACGGTGAACTCCTTAAGTCCTCTCTTGCCGGCCCCCGCATACGCGTTTCAGTCCATTCCCATTCATGCGACTGAACTTTTATGTGGATGCCAAACAAAAAGTTTGTTAGCACTGTTCTATCACACTTTTTGATTGGCAAACCTAACAAATTGTTTGTTGCCGTAATCGGTACCTTTTCGTCGCCGAACGGTTACATAACGCAGCAACGCTTTCGTTATTTGCGAACAGGTGTGGTTTATGGCAAAGTGAGCCCAAACTAATTTTTAGGAAGGCACCCATGACCCCCGCACAGATTGAGTTTTATAAGCGCCTTGCACACGGCCTGGCGCTCCAATTTGGCCCCAACTGCGAAGTCGTCGTCCACGACCTGGAAACCGAAGACGTGGACCACTCCATCGTAGTGATCGAAAACGGCCACGTCAGCGGGCGCAAACTGGGTGACGGCCCCAGCCATATTGTGTTTGAGTCCATGCACGAGGGCACCACCGACGTGCACGACCGCGAGCCATACCTCACCAAAACCACCGATGGCAAGCTGCTCAAGTCCTCGACCATCTTTATCCGCAACGACGAGGGCAAACCCGTCGGCATTTTGGGCATTAACTTTGACATTACGCTCATGAAGGCTTTTGAGCGCTCGCTCGATGCCTTTACCGGCACCGGCGCCACGGGCTACACCGAGCCCGAGCCCATTACCAAAAACATCGGCGACCTGCTCGAAGATCTGCTGCGCGAGTGCGAGCAATACGTGGGCAAGCCCGCAGCCCTTATGACCAAAGATGAGCGCATTCGCGCCATTGGCTACCTCGACCGTCGCGGCGCCTTCCTCATTTCCAAGTCGAGCGAGCGCGCCTGCGAGTTCTTTGGCATCTCCAAATACAGCTTCTATAGCTACCTCAATGAGGCCAAGGCGGCAGCAGGCGACAAGTAGGCACTCGCCTGGATTGCCCCTCCCCTTTTGGGCGCGAGTTCTGGAAAGCATGAATCCAAGACCGAGCCGCTTGGAAAGTTCCATATAATCGATGTCATTAGTATTTCGAAAGGGTGGAACAGAATGGCGTTGAGCAAGGCATCATGCACCGGTCGCGGATTGATTCCGGCAATTGGTGGACATGTGCACCGCATGTTCGATGAGGGTGAAGACGACCTGTTTTCGCTGAGCCTTGACGACGTGATGGATGATCGCCCGTGGACCGCCGACGAACTCATGGGCGGTGGGGCTCGCCTGTCAAGCCCCAATCCCGCACTTGCGCCTAAGCCCGCATCTGCGCCGACTCCTGCGCAGCCGCCTGTTTCGACGCCCGCGTCTACGCCCGCACCCATTTCGGCGCCCACACCCACTCCCCGCCCCGCAAGCGACCCGTCCGAGACGGCGGCATTTCTCGCTGCAGCGACGCAGGGCAAATCGGCCGACAGCACCGTTATGTACAGCGCCCAGCAGTTGCCTGTTCCTGCGGCACGCAAGCCTCCGGTCACAAGGCTCGATGAGCCCGTTGCCCATCAGGTTGCCTACGATTCCTGGGCTGCAGCCGATCTGGATGAGACCTCTACCGGCATGCCGGCGCTCGACGTTCCAGTTAACCCGCTTTTTGCCGCCAACACGAGCGCCGCGGACTATGAGGGCGGTGCGGCATATTCCGATTATTCCGATGGCTATGCTGGCACCGATCGCATCGAGACCGAGGATTATGGCAACGCATCGAGCGATTATCTCAACGACCCGTACGCTGCCACGCCTGCACCGGAATATGACCCGGAGGCCGCGTCCGCGCCGGCGTATACCAAAAGCACGGGCGAAGAGCGCTTCGCCGATTATTACGCCGAGGAAAAGGCGCTGCGTTTCTCGGAATTTCCGCAGGCAGTCAAGGTTGCCTTTATCGCCATTGTCATTGCCCTGCTCGGCGTCATTGCGTTTGAGGGATTCCGGCTGTTCTCCGGCCCCACCCAAGCGGAGTCGGAGACCCAGCAAAAAGAGGACGATAACGAGTATCTGGACATCAACACCCTCAAGGGCGACCCCAACGACGGAGACGATGAGTAGCGAGAGCTGAAGGCGGCCGCAGGATCCCGCATCCAGCACCGGCTTCTAAGTGCTGTTTTGTCATCCAGCTACACTTTTCCGGATAATTTGCCTATCGAATTAGACACTTTTTTTTCCGAAGTTTTAAGGTGCCCATTTCGACACTTTTCCGTACTTTTACACGGCTGATTTCGACACTTTTCCGAATGAAAGCCGAATAATCACTTGGGAAACCAACGCCATCCGCGCGTCATTTCGCGGATGGCGTTGGTTTCTGTCCGTACACGTTGATAGACTTCCTCTTGCCTGCAAGGAGCGGGCGCGTTTTATCCAGAGTCGGGGTAGAGAGTTGGCTCCACGATCCCGACGCCAACCGGCCAAGAGTCACGGTGGCCCTGCCAACATCGATGAAAGGAGTCCGTATGGACAATTTCTCTGTGCGCAGCGAGCGCAACTTCCACAATCTGGTCGTCAAACCAAAAAGAATGCATCTTCTGGACAAGCCGAACGGCTATGCCTCGGCCATGGTCAAGAGTAGTCTCTCCCACCAGATGCGCTTTACGGTGCAGAAGCTCGAAGAAGAGCTCTGCGTTGCCGGCGACCCGCATGTGTTGCAAATCAAGCTGCTTGGAGACGACTCGCGTGAGCCGTCCAGCTGGAAGCTGTTTGCCGACGGCGTGTGTGTTGCAAGCGGCTCGGGTGACTTTGCCCGCGAGTGCTTCTACGAGGGAGCTGAGGGGTTTCTGGACCTGTGTC
>CALBOJ010000087.1 GCA_937896835.1 uncultured Collinsella sp. | reverse complement strand
ACGGCCTACGGACTCCACCGCCTGGTCGATGGCAAGGTCGTCGGCATCGCCATGCCGGTCTGGAACTGGGGCCGATACTACGAGCTTATCGTGCGAAGCCTGCTGCATGGCACCTGGGATGAGACCAGTGACGACAGCCAGGTTCGCGCCGTCAACTACTGGTATGGTATGAGCTCGGGCGTTATCGACATTCGCTACGCTCCGGGCCTGCCCTATCAGACGCGCAAACTGGTGCAGCTGCTCCGCAATGGCATCGTCGAGGGCTCCATCAATCCATTTGGCGGCGAGCTTCATAGCCAAGACGGCGTGGTGCAGATTGAGGGCTTTCCCCCACTGCCGAGCGCGCAGATTGTCGAGATGAATTGGCTGGCGGACAACGTGGTAGGCACCATTCCGCAGCTCGACGATGAGCCGGGAGTTACCGCCCTATGAAGATCCTTGCCATAGCAGATACCGAAGAACGATGCCTTTGGGAGTGCTTTCGCAAGGAGCGCTTTGAGGGTGTCGACCTGATTCTGTCTGCCGGCGATCTGGACCCGGACTATCTTGAGTTTTTGGTCACCGTCATCAACAAACCGCTCATCTACGTGCGCGGCAATCACGACGACCGCTACGCACGTCATGCACCGGGCGGATGTATCTGCGTGGAAGACAGAGTGTACACGTACCGAGGGATTCGCATTGCGGGCCTTGGCGGGTCCATGCGTTATCGCGACGGCGCCAACATGTACACCGAACGCGAGATGTCCAAGCGCATGCGCAAGCTGTCGCGTAAGGTTAGGATGGTCGGCGGGTGCGACATTCTGCTTACCCATGCACCCGCCGCCGGTATGGGTGATCTGGACGATCTGCCGCATCGAGGGTTTGAGTGCTTTAACACGGCGCTTGAGTCCTGGGGGGCCGACTATATGATTCACGGGCATGTGCACCAAAGCTACGGCCCCAACTTTCAACGCGAGCGCCAACACCCATGCGGAACGAAGATTGTCAACGCCTGCGGCTATACCAAGATCGAAATTGACGAGGCGCGCTACCCCACGCGCGGTTGGAAGGCCGCTTGGCTCAACTCGCAAACCATGCGCCGCGAGCTCAAACGCCACGAAGCAATCGAGTCTTCAACCGCCAGAACCCCCTGGTAACTGCCAACAACCACCACGAAGGGGATAGGCACCTTTATGGTGGTTTTGCTGACTCGTCCGACCTGTCCATCACGGTGCTTGTGTAATTAACGAGAACACTCATTGTTTTGTAAGGACGGCGCTCACGTGCCGTCTTTTTTTGTCAACTTATGCAGTCTCGACCGTGTTGTATGTAGAGGGACCTCGCGAGACGCCTTCCCTATATCCACCACGACCAATTGGAGGTGACACTATGCCTGCACGCCGTAACCGCAATAGCACGCTCCGATGCGATGCCGATCAGATCGAGCGGGAAGCAAAGCGCTTGGTCGACACGTATTCCGACCTCATCCTTCGATTGTGCTATTCGGCCCTTGGATCCGCTGACGACGCTCAAGACATCTGCCAGGACACGCTGATCAAGATTCTCCAACGCACTCAACCGTTCGACTCGCTCGAACACGAACGTGCTTGGGTGATCCGAGTCGCACTGAACGCATGTCGCGATATCGGCCGTACGCACGCGAATCACCCGGTTGTCGACCTCGATTCGCTCCCCGATTTCTGCGCACCCGTAACACATACCGAGCAAGAATTCGCGCAACGCGACTGCGCCATTCTTTCCGCTGTCACGGCCCTGCCTCAAGCACAGCGCATCGCCATCTTTTTGCACTACTACGCAGGCATGAGCATCAGGGAAATCGCAGACGCCGTTCACGCGACGCCAGCTGCAACCGCCCAGCACCTTAGCCGCGGACGTGCGTCACTTCGGCTTTCCTTGAAAGGAGACCACAATGACTACGAATTCGAATGACTATCGCCACGCCCTGGAGCACATTTCGTTTACCGATAATGCGAAGCAGCACATGGCAAACTCGATTGCTCAGTCCGTCGCCTCAAGCGATGCGGCGACCGCTCAAAGCAACTTTAATGGCACGCGACGCAAGCCGCGCATCGCCCGCCATCCCGTAAGAACAGTCGCTCGCATTGCCGCTGTAACGGCAGTCCTCGCTATCGTCATTGGAGGCGCTGGCACGGCTATGGCAACAGGCGTCCTGCCGCTTCCTTCTGACATGCTTTCCGACATCTTTGACGGACCTGCTTCTCAAACCGAGATCATCGACCGTATTGGCCGGCCCGTCGGTGCTAGCTGCTCCAACAACGGAGTCACCGTGACCGCCGACGCCATCATGGGCGACAAGGATATGGTTACCATCGCCTATACGCTTACGTTCGACGATCCCGCTGCCCTGAAAAAGCTTTCCGAGCCGGGCGAGAACGGAACTATCGCCGGAAGTGTCGATGGAAACGTATACGTTGATGGCGAGCATGGCGGCCAAGGCCAATCATGGCTCATTGACAAGAACCCCAATGACTCCAGCATTCAATACTTTGCACAGTTCAGCGTTGAATCACCCGGCCTTATGGGCAGGACCGTCCGCACGCATATCAACTCTCTCGTTGTGCCACGTGCTGGCAAAGAGCTTCCCGAGTATAAGAAAATACTTACGGGCCCATGGGATCTTAAGTTCCAGCTGAATTACGAAGATACATCCGTTACGATTCCCGCGCCCAAATCGGTCAACTTTAACGGCACCAAGGCGACGATTCAAGAGGCCACCGTATCCTGCGTTGGCGTTTCAGTCCGCTACAACATAGATCGTTCCATCGAACACGACAACAACAGCGGCAAGATGTCTCAAAACATGGAGGAGTCTATGGATGCCGTTGGCAACATACCCCTCATCGTGACGTTCAAAGACGGTCATGTTGAGGACGCAACCAGCCACAGCGGCTATTTCGCAAATAAACTGGATAACGGCACCACTGATGTCCACAAGACCTGGCCGTTCTCGCAAGTTTGTGACACAGACAAGATTGCAAGCGTACAAATTGGCGATACGGTCATTCCCATGAATTCGTAACGCTACGCGGCTCGTATATGCACCCGGTTCCGCACTTCGCGTCTAAAGATGCGCTGTCATCGAGCAGCGTGAGCGCAAGGCCGCCCGTATGGTCGGCTGGGAACACCTCGTTGCGCTAAAAACCACCACGAAGGGGACAGGCACCTTTGTGGTGGTTTTGCTGACTCGTCCGACCTGTCCCAACGGTTTGTCTCAATCTGTAACAGGTAGGGCCCAAATAATCGGTTAGCTGTTACAGATCGAGACAGACCACGGATGCTCGGCCGAAAATCTCAATCTGTAACAGGCAGGAACGATTTTGCCCCTTAGATGTTACAGATTGAGATATTTGACAGCTTGAATCGGCATCGCCTACAGCGCGGCGACGACCTTGTCGCCCATCGTCGTGGTGCCGAGGATCTTATCTGCCGGGGTGTTGACATCGGCGATGTCACGGGTGCGCCAGCCCTCGTCGAGCACGCGCGCCACGGCGCTCTCGATCCACGCGGCTTGCTCGCCCATGTCGAGCGCGTAGGTCAGCAGCATCGCCACCGACAAGATTTGAGCCAGCGGATTGGCCACGCCGAGCCCCGCGATGTCAGGAGCGCTGCCAGCGCTCGGCCCAAACAGCGATACGCCATCATCCAGCGAGGCAGAGGCAAGCATACCGAGCGATCCGGTAATCTGAGCCGCCTCATCGGACAGGATGTCGCCGAACATGTTCTCCGTCACCACGACGTCAAAGTCTGCCGGTCGACTGATGAGCTGCATGGCGGCGTTGTCGACGAGCAGGTCCTCAAGCTCCACGTCGGAGTACTCCTCGTCTTGCACGCGATGCACGATCTCGCGCCACATGCGGCTCGTCTCCAGCACGTTGCGCTTATCGACGCTCGTCACCTTGCCGCGACGTTTGCGCGCCGCCTCAAATGCCTGGCGCGCAATGCGCTCAATCTCGTACTCGCGATACTCCATCACGTCGACCGCACGCTGACCGGCCGCACCCGCAGCGCCCGCGCAGGTCACGGATGCGGACGCCAAAGTCCCACGGCATGTTGTGGCCCATCGTATCGGGGATGTTCACGACCGTGGCACCGGCCTTTACGGCCGCCTCGATAATGCGCACCAGAAACTCCTGATCGGAGCGGCCGGCATCCTCGGCATAAAACTCAACATCGTCAACGAACTTGCGAGCATGTTTGACGGCATGGATCGCTCACTCAATTGCCCTTTCCTCAGTCATATGGAGCTTGTCGCGCAGGTGACTGGTGCTCACACCCAGCCCTGTATGGATACGGGGCCTCTGGGCCGTTTTGAGCGCCTCTGCAGCCACTTCGATATCCCTGTCGACAGCGCGCGTCAGGCCGCATACCGTGCATCGGTCGCCCGCAATCTTGCCAATCTCCTGTACGGAGCGAAAGTCACCAGGACTCGAGATGGGAAAGCCCGCCTCGATAACGTCCACGTTCATGCGCACCAGCTGGCGGGCGATGAAGAGCTTTTCCTCGGTATTCATGCTGGCGCCCGGCGACTGCTCACCGTCGCACAGGGTGGCGTCAAAGATTGTGATTTTGCGGCTTATATGTTCCTCCTGATTGACCGTTTTATGACAGATGGCTTTCAGGAGAGAGAGAAGGCCTAGAGATAGAAAAATACCCGTGTCGCTCATCACGCCTGAAAGCGGCAGACGATAGCGCACCCGGGTACAACAAATCGTTATAGCGAGATTACAACCCTAGCGCGCTATCCAATCTAGTAGCGCTAGGCCTAGGAGCTGTTGCGTGTTCTTAAACATGTTGGGCTCCCTTCGGCCTCGGGTAGTACTACATCGCGCTAAAGTACAACACAAGTAAAACCACCACAAGGGTGCCTGTCCCCTTCGTGGTGGTTTCGTTGACTCAAAAGCAAGAGACCCGGTCCTGCACGAGGCAGAACCGGGTCTCTTTAGCAATGCTTGCTTTGCTCAGGCAGTAACTGTTAGTTACTCAGCCAGGAAGTCGCGCTGGATAGCGGGATCGACCTTGACGCCAGGGCCCATGGTGGAAGACACGGAGATGGACTTGACGTACTTGCCCTTAGCAGAAGAGGGCTTGACGCGCAGGATCTCGGTGTACAGGGCAGCATAGTTCTCGACGAGCTGCTGCTCGGAGAAGGACTTCTTGCCCAGGGGCACGTGGCAGATGCCGTAGCGGTCGGCGCGATACTCAACGCGGCCGGCCTTGAGCTCGGAGACCATCTTGGCGACGTCCATGGTCACGGTGCCGAGCTTGGGGTTCGGCATGAGGCCACGGGGACCAAGGATCTTACCAATGCGGCCAACCTTGGCCATCATGTTCGGCGTAGCGATAGCGGCGTCGAAGTTGATCTCGCCCTTCTGGATCTGGGCGACGAGCTCGTCGGAACCGATGATGTCGGCGCCGGCAGCCTCGGCCTCGCGGGCCTTCTCGCCCTCGGCGAAGACAGCAACACGAACGGTCTTGCCGGTGCCGTGAGGCAGGGAGATGGAACCACGGATGTTCTGGTCAGCCTTACGAGTATCGATGCCCAGACGGAAGTGGGCCTCGACGGTCTCGTCGAACTTGGCGGTGTCGAGCTCCTTGATGAGCTTGGCAGCCTGAAGGGGGGTGTAGAGCGTGGCGCGGTCGATCTTCTCGGCAGCGGCGTTATAGCTCTTACCATGCTTAGCCATGTGCATTACCTCCTGTGGTTAAACGGGCGTGAGCCCTCCCACATCGTATCGTGTGCCCTATTGCACACATATAACGGGCGCCCCGGTCGGAGCACCCGTCATTACCTAAAGAAATCGCTACTCAGCGATGGTGACGCCCATGGAACGGGCGGTACCGGCGATGATCTTCTTGGCGGCGTCAATGTCGTTGGCATTGAGGTCCGGCATCTTGATCTCGGCGATCTTGGTGAGCTGCTCCTGAGAGAGCTGACCAACCTTGTCGGCCTGGGGCTTAGCGGAACCAGACTTGAGGTTCAGCTCCTTCTTGATGAGGTGAGCCGCCGGCGGGGTCTTGGTGATGAAGGAGAAGGACTTGTCCTCGTAGACAGAGATCTCAACGGGGATGATGTCGCCCTTCTTGTCCTGCGTCTCGGCGTTAAAGGCCTGGCAGAACTGCATGATGTTCACGCCAGCAGCGCCCAGGGCGGGGCCGACGGGAGGAGCGGGGTTAGCTGCACCAGCAGGAATCTGGAGCTTAATGACGTTGGCAACCTTCTTCTCAGCCATGGTCATTCCTTTCGAATCACGAGTGTGAAGTACTTGCTATATCGTAAGCACGCACGTGTTAGAAGCACTCCTGAGATGAGCAGTCACAGAAGAAGCACGCTCGCGCGAACGGACGAAAACTTAAGCGATGACAGCGACCTGGTTAAAGTCGAGCTCGACCGGCGTCTCGCGGCCAAAGATCATCAGCGTGACCTTGAGCTTGCCAGCCTCGGTGTTAACCTCGGAGACCTTGCCATCAAAGTCGGTAAGCGGGCCATCGGTGACGCGGACGGACGTGCCGACCTGAATATCAACCGAGGTGCGCTTGGGCGAATCGCCCTTACCGGGACGACGAGTCATCTTGTTGTACTCGTCGCGGGAAAGCGGAGCGGGCTTGCCGTTGCCGCCCAGGAAACCGGTGACGCCAGGCGTGTTACGAACGCACGTCCAAGCATCGTCATCCATCTCCATGCGGACCAGGACATAACCCGGGAAGATCTTGGAATCCTTGGTCTCACGCTTGCCACCCTCTTTAATCTCGGTGACGCGCTCCATAGGAATCTCGATATCAAAGATACGGTCCTGCATGCCCATAGTCTCGATGCGATGCTCGAGATCGGACTTAACGCGGTTCTCGTATCCAGAGTAAGTGTGAACGACGTACCAACGCTTAGACATGGTTTAGCCCCTCAATCCAGAGAACAGAGCAAGAGCCTCGCCAAAGCCAGCATCGAGCAGAGCGATGACGACGCCGACGACGATCAGAGAAGCGCAAACGACGACCGAGTAGTTCACGAGCTCCTTCTTATCGGGCCACGTGACACGCTTCATCTCGGACTTCACCGAAGCGAAATACTTCTTGGTGCGGGCGAAGAAACCAGGCTTCTCGTTCTTCTTGGACTTCGCAGCCTTCTCGCTCTTCTTGGCAACGGCCTTCTTGGCCTCAACCTTGGAGTTGGCGGCAGCGTTGTTGGCAGGCGCCTGCTGCTGTGCCTTCTTCTTGTTCTTCTTGTTGGCCATTTGGGTTACCTCCGCGCAATGCGCTTATACATGAGTAAACCGTAAGCCCCCAAGTGGGAGCTTACGGAATAATGACTGGCACGCCAGGAAGGACTCGAACCCTCAACACTCGGTTTTGGAGACCGATGCTCTACCAATTGAACTACTGGCGTATATGACTAGAGACTAGCGAGTCTCTTTGTGCAGCGTGTGGTGACGGCACCAGGGGCAATACTTCTTGATCTCCATACGATCAGGCATGGTCGACTTGTTCTTGGTGGTCGTATAGTTGCGGCGCTTGCACTCAGTGCACGCAAGAGTAACTAGAGTACGCATGTATCCTGAACCTTTCATTTCCGCCCCGTACGGGCACGAGTTGTTACTTTATCAGCTCCACGTAAGTGCTGTCAATGAAAACCTCGAGTCAATTGGTTCTCGGTGGATCCATTCATATTTGGAACACATCAATGAAGCCATCGAGATCTAATCGACGGTGCATCCAGGACCATTATCGATCCTCTCGACACCAGCAACGGCTCAATATCCATTGCAGAAAAGAACCCGGCACCCAAATAAGTGCCGGGTTCTCTAAGTCAGCTATATCAAAGAGCTAATTTACTCAATGATCGTGGAGACGATGCCCGAACCGACGGTGTGGCCACCCTCGCGGATAGCGAAGCGCAGGCCCTCCTCCATGGCGATCGGGTGGATGAGGTCGCCCTCGATGGTGATGTGGTCACCAGGCATAGCCATCTCGGTGCCCTCGGGGAGCTTGACCGTACCGGTAACGTCGGTGGTACGGAAGTAGAACTGAGGACGATAACCATCGAAGAACGGGGTATGACGGCCGCCCTCCTCCTTGGTCAGAACGTAGATCTCACCGGTGAACTTGGTGTGCGGGGTAACCGAACCGGGCTTGCAGAGAACCTGGCCGCGCTCGATGTCCTCGCGCTTGATGCCGCGGAGCAGCAGACCGACGTTGTCGCCAGCCTCGCAGAAGTCCATGGACTTACGGAACATCTCGATACCGGTAACGACGGTGTTCTGGGTATCCTTGATGCCGACGATCTCGACGGGCTCGTTGAGCTTGAGCTCACCGCGCTCGACACGGCCGGTAGCAACGGTACCACGGCCGGAGATGGTCATAACGTCCTCAACGGCCATCAGGAACGGGAGGTCGTTGTTACGAGCAGGCGTCGGGATGTACTCGTCGACGGCGTTCATGAGCTCGCGGATAGCGTCCATCCACTTGGCGTCGCCCTCGAGAGCGCCCAGAGCGGAACCACGGATGACGGGGATGTCGTCGCCGGGGAAATCGTACTCGGAGAGGAGCTCACGGGTCTCCATCTCGACGAGGTCGATGAGCTCGTCATCGTCAACCATGTCGCACTTGTTCAGGAAGACGACGATGTAAGGAACGCCAACCTGACGGGCGAGCAGGATGTGCTCGCGGGTCTGAGCCATGGGGCCGTCGGTAGCGGCGATGACCAGGATAGCGCCGTCCATCTGAGCAGCACCGGTGATCATGTTCTTGACGTAGTCAGCGTGGCCCGGGCAGTCAACGTGAGCGTAGTGACGGGCAGCAGTCTCGTACTCGACGTGGGAGACGGAGATCGTAATGCCGCGCTCGCGCTCCTCGGGAGCCTTGTCGATGTTCTCGAACGCAGTGAAGTCAGCCTTGCAGCCCTCGGTCTCGGAGAGAACCTTGGTGATGGCGGCGGTCAGCGTGGTCTTGCCGTGGTCGACGTGACCAATGGTGCCGATGTTAACATGCGGCTTAGTGCGCTCAAACTTCTCTTTGGCCATAAAGCCCTCCTCTAAACAGGTCGTCCCCGGACGGGACTTTGCCTTTATACCATAGTGGCCTCTCAACATACTATTGAGAAGCCACCGTGTTACCTATGGTAGCGGTGACTGGATTCGAACCAGTGACGCCACGGGTATGAACCGTGTGCTCTAACCAACTGAGCTACACCGCCGGATGGAGCCTGCAACCAGACTTGAACTGGTGACCTCTTCGTTACCAACGAAGTGCTCTACCGACTGAGCTATACAGGCACTTGACGGGTGGGAGCTATAGGATTCGAACCTATGTAGGCAGAGCCAACGGGTTTACAGCCCGTCCCCATTAACCACTCGGGCAAACTCCCAATCGTTCAAGTATCCGCAGGTCCTTTGGTCTTTTGGACCGCCGCCCCCGCGAACGAAAAAGATAATACGATGCAACCTTGGGGGCTGTCAACGAAAACCTCTAGATACACGGTTCCGGGCGTATCTATATAGCCGTGACCTGCGGTTTTGTTGAGTTTGGATGTGAAGGACAGTGGTTTTGGATACAGAGGTGACATTTCCCAAGGTAACACTTTGGCGTAGTGGAGTACACCTTCAGGATCGAACTTCGATAACAGCCTATTTGCACCTATATATAGGTCGAGATCGGGCTTCCGCGGCAGATTCGAGCGTGGATTTTCTTCCGTTTGAAATCGAGCGTGGATAATCTCCCACTTTTGGCGTGTCTCCAAGGCCAAAGTGGCAGATTTTCCACGATCATTCACTAAGCGGGAGATTTTCCACGCTCGTACGTCCGATAATCCACGCTCAGGGGGGCAGCCGAGCTCGACACGGCTTTTGTCTCGATCTGTAACATATAGAGAACATTTTCTCCCCTATCTGTTACAGGTCGAGATATTACGCAGAGACCTCCGCTTACGTCTCATTCTGTAACAGTAAGAAAGGTTTTCAGCTTCTTCGTGTTACAGATCGAGATGTTATCGGCCGTCCCTTGGCAATGTCTCGATCTGTAACTATAAGGAGGGTTTTCAGCCCGCCCGTGTTATAGATCGAGACAAACCTGAAGCTTGGTGGGAGTCAAACCCGCTGACATGTCAACATAAATAGAAACGGGCCCTGTCCCACAAGGGAACAGAGCCCGAAACTCTCATGGAGCCAGTGACAGGAATCGAACCTGCAACCCACTGATTACAAATCAGTTGCGCTACCGTTGCGCCACACTGGCACACTTGGCGCTTTCGCGCGAAGCTTGTTAAGGATAAAGGAATTGAGGATGGGGCGCAACAGGCCCTTCGACCGACCACATCTCAAAACTATTCGCCAGAACGAATAGTTTCGTCTGTTCGCCAAAACAAAAAACTATTCGTTTTGGCGATGGCAAGTCCACAATCCAATAACTACAAGCCAGTGAATTGACCAGCCGAGTAGCTGGTCTCTACAGATACTCCCCTACCGGCCGCGCAGGGCCTTGAGCTTGGCCAGGGCATCGGGGCTCAGGCGACTGCCCAGAGTCATCTTGATCTGCGGGGCTTCCTCTGCCTCGTGAACGTCGTTATCGATCTGTTTAATCTCGTCCACCAGCATGCGGCTCGAGATGCGCGTGACGCCCTTGCCCATGACGACGGCCTGGATCGTGCCGTCGCTCGACACCACGGAGCACGCGCGACCTTCCTCGCGCGCCTCGATGCAGAGCTTCTGCACCACGGTATCGGCAGAGACGCCCGTCGGCGAAAACTCGATGCGCACGCCGCGGGCCGGCAGGTTGGGGCGCTCGCTGGAGATGTTGCCCGCGCCGTCGAACACGATCACGGCCTCGTAACGGCCCTGGGCAAACGCCGCGACATCGTTGATGAGCGCAGTACGAGCCATATCGTGGACGTCGCTGGAATACGGATCGTCGGAATGGTCGTACACGAGCTTTTCGTAGCGCGGCGTGCAGTGAATCACGTTGTAGCCGTCGACCACCAGCAGCTCGGGCTTATTGGAGTGCACCGTCGAGACCGGATCGGCGATAGCCTGCGCAAACGCATTGCCGCCCACGCCATAGGTCGCGGCCGAAACAATTGGCTTGGCCGAGCCCTCGCCAAAGCGCTTGGCCTTGGACTTGGCGCGGTTCTTCTTGGACATGCGCTACTCCTCCCCCATGAGCTCGCCGGCATTGCGGCGCAGCCACTCAAAGCACAGCGCGGTGGTCGCCTGGGCCACATTGAGACTCTCGGTCATGCCGCGCTGGGGAAGCTTGGTCAAAAAGTCGCATTTCTCGAGCACCAGGCGCGAGATGCCGTCGCCCTCGGAGCCCATGACGAGCGCAACGCGGCCCTCGAAGGGAGCATCCCAGCAGCTGCCCTCGGCGTGCTCGGAAGCACCGCCCACCCAAAAGCCGGCGGCCTTGAGGTCGTCGAGCGCTCGAGCGATGTTGGGAACCTGTGCGATGGGCAGGTGCATGACGGCGCCGGCAGAGGTCTTGTAGCTGCCCACGGTCACACCGGCGGCGCGCTTGTTTGCAATGATGACGCCCGCCGCGCCCACGACCTCGGCGGAGCGCACGATCGCACCAAAGTTGCCATCGTCGGTCACATGGTCGAGCACGACGACGAGCGCCGGTCCGTCACCCGCGCGATCGAGGATATCGGCGACATCAGCATAGGGGAAATTACCCACCTCGAGCGCAATGCCCTGGTGAGCGCCATGGCTCGACAGCGCATCGAGCTGCGCGCGCGGCACATACTTAATGCGGACACCCGCGGCGTTGAGGTCATCGACCAGACGAGACAAAGCAGCATCGCGCTCCCCGCCCTCGGCGATGAGCGCGCACTTGACGGGAAAGCCGGTGCGCAGGGCCTCGGCGGCAGCACGACGACCTTCGATAAACTCGCCCTTGGGGACCTGAATGTTGTCGCGGTTGCGATCTCGCTGCGAACACGCAGCCTGGGCTTGGGAGCGCTCGCGCTGGCCCTTGGAAGCGGCAGCGCGGTCATTGCGGCGAATCGGGCGCGAGCCAGAAGCAGCCTGTTTGCCACCACGAGGCGCACGCTTGCGATTGTCGGCCATAAAGCGACCTCCTAAATACAACTATCAAACGAAACAAATAGACCGACCGCCCGAGGTGCGGCAGATTGCCTTGAAAGAGGAGGGCATAGACCTTGAGGTCATGCCCGACGATTGAAAGGCAAGGTGCCGTGGCTCGGGCGGTCGGTACGGGTTTTCCAAGTGCCCGAGATTGCCGTGAAAGAGGAGCGACGCGTACTTGAGTACGCGAGCGACGGTTTGAACGGCAAGGTCGGTTGCTTGGGAAACCCGCGGGGATTAGAGAGATTTAATACGGGTGCCGGCGGCGGTATCCTCAATGGTGAGGCCCAGGTCCTTGAGCTGGTCGCGGATGGCGTCGGCCAGATCCCAGTTCTTGGCGGCACGGGCCTCGGCGCGGGCCTCGAGAATCTTGGCAGCGGCCTCGTCCACGTCGTCACCAGTGTAGGCAACCAAACCGGCGGCAACGCCCAGCAGACCCAGCGGCAGCTCGACCTTGGGCTCGGGAAGCTCAACACCAAACGTATCGAGCAACTCGACCAGCGTATCGGCGGCAGCCAGGGCTGCGGCCTTGTCGGCAGCATCGCCCGCCTGCTCCAGGTACTGGTTGCACTCGGTGACAAAGCCAAAGACAGCACCCATGGCACCGGCGGTGTTAAAGTCGTCGTCCATGCACTCCTTAAAGGTGGTGCGGGTCTCGGCGGCCTTGGCGGCAAACGCCTCGGCGGCAGCCGCATCGGCATCGGCCGTCGCGTGGTTCGCAGCCCAACGCAGGTTCTCGACCGTACCGGCAATACGCGTGAGCGAATTCTCGGCACCCTCCAGGCGCTCCCAGGAGAAGTCGAGCGGCGAGCGATAGCTCGTCTGCAGCATCAGCAGGCGCAGGGCCGCGGCAGAGTGCTGCTCGAGGACCTCGGCCAGCGTAAAGAAGTTTCCGAGCGACTTGGACATCTTCTCGCCGTCAACCAGCAGCATGCCCGTGTGCATCCAGGTGTTGGAGAAGCCCTGGTGCCAGGCACAGGTGGCCTGGGCGCACTCGTTCTCGTGATGCGGGAAGGCAAGGTCGGAGCCGCCACCGTGGATGTCGATCGGAGTGCCCAGGTAGCGGTGCACCATGGCGGCGCACTCGGTGTGCCAACCGGGACGGCCCTCGCCCCAGGGGCTCGGCCAGCTGGGCTCGCCGGGCTTGGCAGCCTTCCACAGGGCAAAGTCGAGCGGGTCGTTCTTGTCCTCGTTCTCCTCGATGCGCGCACCAACCATAAGGTCATCGATGTTGCGGCCCGAGACCTGGCCATAGTTGGGATCGCTGCGCACGGCAAAGTACACGTCGCCGTTATCGGCGGCGTAAGCGTGGCCCTGCTCGATGAGCGTCTTGATCATGGCGATCATGGGGCCGATCTCCTTGGTGGCGCGGGGGCGCACATCGGGATCGAGCACGTTGGCAGCGCGCATGACGCCAATGAACTTATCCGAGAACTCCGTCGCGACCTCGGCGGCCGTACGGCCCTGCTCGTTGGCGCGCTTGATGATCTTGTCATCGACATCGGTGAGGTTCTGGGCGAACGTGACCTCGTAGCCGCTCGCGATGAGCCAGCGACGAATCACGTCAAAGCTGATGAACGTGCGGGCATTGCCGATGTGGATGTTGTCGTAGACCGTGGGGCCGCACACGTACATGCGGACCTTGCCGGACTCGATGGGCTGGAACTCTTCCTTTTTATGGGTAGCGCTGTTGTAGATACGCATTCGTTACTCCTTAACGGTTTTCTGTAGCAGGCAGACGGCCCAGGCGCCGATTCCCTCGCCCTGGCCTTCCCAACCGAGCTTTTCGGTCGTAGTGGCGGCGACGCCCACGTTTTCGACGTCGACGCCCAGGGCATGGGCAAGGTTGGCGCGCATGGCATCGCGGTGCGGGGTGATCTTGGGTTGCTGGCAGGCAATGGTGCAATCGGCATCGACAAACTCAAAGCCCAGCTCGCGCGCATAGTCCATCACGCGAGCGAGCAGCACCATCGAATCGGCACCCTCGTAGGCGGGATCGGTGTCGGGGAATAGCTTGCCGATGTCTCCCCCGCGGCAGGCGCCCAGAATGGCGTCGGCCAAGGCATGCGCGAGCACATCGGCATCCGAGTGGCCCAGCAGGCCGCGCTCGTAGGGAATGTCAACCCCGCCGATGATACATCGACGCCCCTCCACCAAACGGTGGACGTCGTAGCCGTGGCCAATGCGCAGGTTACTGAACATGGGGAAGGTCCTCTCCCTCGGCCATGCGGCCAAGCAGAATCGCGGTTACGGGACGCAGGTCTTCGGGCACCGTCACCTTAAGGTTATCGCGCGGGCTCTGGACACAGCGGACGCGCCCGCCCATGCGCTCGACCAGCGATGAATCGTCGGTGCCGATAAAGCCCTCGGCGATAGCAGCGGCGTGAGCGCGCTTCATGGCGTCGACGCTAAAGATCTGCGGCGTCTGCGCGGCCCAATAGAGCTCGCGCGGCGGCGTCTCGACGATGTTGTCGCCGTCGACGATCTTGAGCGTGTCGATCGCGGGCTGACCGCATACGACACCGTCGAGCGAGCGGTCGCCCACAAGCACGTCGATCGCATGATCGATGGCCTCGGTCGTGATGAGCGGACGGGCGCCGTCGTGGATGGCGACATATTCGAAACCCGCCGGAACCGCATGCACGCCGGCACGGGTGGAATCCTGACGGGTATCGCCGGCATCGGCGAAGCTGATGGGCGTGTCATAGTCAAACGGATCGATGGCCAGGCGGCGCATCTCGGCACGGCGCTCGGCAGGACACACCACCACGATGTGGCCGACCTTGTCGCTACGATCGAACGCACGGATGGACCAGCTCATGAGCGGACGGCCCGCCACGTTAACGAGCTGCTTGCCGCCGGGATTTCCAAAGCGCTGGCCGCTGCCGCCGGCAACGACCACGGCGCATACGGGCGCCATTATGCGTTCCCCTGTTTGGTGCCCTTCATGCGGTACAGCGAGTCCGCAAGAATGGCAGGGTTGTTGACGCCAAAGTCGCCCAGGCGCTCCGGATCCTCGCTGATGTCGTCCATGAGCTCCTGCAACGAGCCGTACTCGTCGACGATCTTCTCGGCCACGCCGTCGCGCACGACGGACACGCGCGAAAGCGTGCGCAGGCCCAGTGGCGTCATGACGGAGTCCTCGTCCAGGTCGTCGTAACCCAGAACCGCCGCCACATGCTGTGGGTCGGACAGGTCCTTGGGCGTCATACGGCTCAGGTTGGCGCGAATCTTCTCGGCATTAGCCTCGGAAGAATCACTTGCGTAGTCGCGGATCATCAGGTCGTATTCGGTATCCATGCTGGAGCCCGCGAGCTGCTCGAGCTGCATCTGCACGAGCTTGCCCTGGTTGCCCAGCTTGACGATGCAATCCTTAAGCTCGGTCTTTGCCTGCTGCATGATCTCGAAGCTCGAGAAGATACCGGTAATGTCGGCGAGTGTAACGTAGTCGTCGAGCTCGAGGGCCGTCAGACGCAGCAGGGAGCGGTCGAGCGACTGACGGGTAGTCTGGAGCGTGGCGACGAGCTGGTTGACCGAGCTCATGATGGTGGTGACGGGCTGGATCTCGTAGCTCTTGCCGTGAACGTACACGTTGACGACGGCACGACGGGCCGAGACCGAGATCACAATGGCATCGGTGAGCACCGACATGCGAGCGGCGGTGCGATGACGCATGCCCGTCTCGCTCGTGGCAAGCGAGGGATCGGGATTGAGATGGAAATTGGCGCGCAGGATCTGGGTGAGGTCGCCGTCGATGACGATGGCGCCGTCCATCTTGGAGAGCTCGAACAGACGGTTCGAGGTGAACGAAATGTTGAGCGGGAAGCCGTCGTTACCGGCAGCGAGCACGTTTTCGGTGTCGCCAACGCAGATAAGGGCGCCCAGGTGACCGGCGATGATCATGTCGAGGGCAGTGCGGATCGGCTGACCAGGTGCCGTCAGACGGATGGCCTGTTCCATACGCTTTTGCAGCTCGTTCTTATCCAAGGCATCGCTCCCATCGTATACGCTCCATAAACGCTAAATAGTTTCTCACGGTTTGTCCCCGCGGCGCTCGCGAAATCCGATGCTTACAGAATGAGCGAACACCGCTAAGATAGCTAATTTGGGACGGGCTCTTTTGACTACCCACTCAACCATGTGCCAAGGTTAGTCTTTATGTTGCTCCCCCAAGAGGTACACGCGGGCCCGCCCGCAGAGAGGGAGCCAGACTATGGGACTCGCAGAGCTCGTGCTGCTCGCCGTTGGCCTTTCGATGGACGCCTTTGCCGTATCCATCTGCAAGGGCCTTGGCATGAAGAAGATCAACCTTAAGGTCGCCGTAGTGCTCGGCCTGTTCTTTGGCGGCTTCCAGACCGGCATGCCCGTGATCGGATGGGCGCTTGGCAGCCAGTTTATGGGCATCATCGGACCCATCGACCACTGGATCGCCTTTATCCTGCTCGCCTTCATTGGCGGCAAAATGCTGTGGGAGGCCTTTACCGAGGACGAGGACGAGGATGAGGGCGACGGCAAGGATGCCGAAAAGATTGACCTGGGCGAGTACCTGATCCTCGCCATCGCCACCTCAATCGACGCCCTAGCCGTAGGCATCTCATTTGCCGCGCTCTCGGTCGACATCATGCCCGCCGTGTCGCTCATCGGCATCACGACCTTTATCTTCTCCGTCGCCGGCGTAGCGATCGGCCACACCTTTGGCGCGCGCTACGAAAAGCCTGCCACCATCGTGGGTGGCGTCGTGCTCATCCTCATCGGGCTTAAGATCTTGCTTGAGCATCTGGGGATTCTCGCGATATAAAAAACGCCTCTCATAAGCTCAACGTCAATGTAGAGGTCTCATGCAGAGTTTTGCATAATGCCTTTTCGTGCAGACTTTTGCATGTCATACTGATATGCAAAAGTCTGCACATTAGGAGATCGCCATGGATACCCTTCCCATCACCACACCGCGTCAAGCTGGCATCTATGTGCGCCAGGCACGCGAGGCTCAGGGTCTCACCCGTGCCGCCCTCGCTAAAAAAGCCGGTGTTTCGGAGCGCCTGCTCGCATCGCTCGAGCTAGGAGACGCCACGGGTATTCGGCTCGACAAGTTGCTGACTGTCTTTAACGCACTCGGCATAGGCCTCTTTGCGCAAAGCGATAACGACTCCATCGCATCGCCCTCCGAACATCCAACGACGATAGCGGACCTCCCTATCGCGAACTCGAATGCCCTGCCAAAGCCAAGCGTAGGCAGACGACCCGCTCGACAAGGAGCGCCATCTTCCTATGGTGCCTTGCTGGCCCAAATCGCAGCCGAGCAAGGCCTTACCGACACTTCAGACCTCTCCTTTGGCTGTAAGGTTGTGAAATAAATGGCAGAAATGGAGCTTGCGACCCTCATTTGTGGCGAAATCGCAGGCACTCTCCGGCAAGACGAGCATGGACTCTGCAGCTTTGTATACGCCCCAACCTATCGCGGGGCACCGCTATCGCTAACAATGCCGCTTTCCAATCGCACGTATGGCCATAACATCGTCCGCCCGTTCCTATTTGGCCTTTTGCCCGACAGTCAAGAGCAGCGTCGCGCCATTGCCACCGAGCATGATGTTGCATCTAACAACCCCGTCGCCCTCTTGTGCCATATCGGTCTTGACTGCGCGGGGGCCGTTCAGTTTTGTCGAGCCGATCAATTAGACGCCGTCCGTGGCAGGGTCTCCGCATACCGCCCGCTTACCAATTCTCAAATCGCTCACAAGCTTAAAGCAATTCGCGATGACGAAAGAGAGACATGGATGGGCTCCAACGAAAGCTGGTCCCTGGGCGGCAACCAAGGCAAATTTGCACTAGCTTGGCATGATGGCCAATGGTACGAATGTCTAGGGTCATCCCCCACTACCCATATCTTCAAAAATGGTGTCGTCGGGTTCAAACATCAGGCCTTAAACGAATTCGTCTGCATGAAAACGGCTCGGCGTGTTGGCATTCCAACTGCCAACGTCTCCTATTGCACATTTGAAGACGAAGCCGCACTCGTCGTTGAACGGTACGACAGAATGGTCAATAACAGCGGAAGTATCGAAAGGCTGCATCAGGAGGACTTTTGCCAGGCGCTCGGTGTATTGCCAAGCCAGAAATACACCGCCGACGGAGGACCGACTACACGAGACATCCAAGAACGACTGATTAACACAGTCCCCCACCACATGAATCTTGTGCTTTTTACCTATATGTTGTTCTATAACGCCATTATCGGAGCGCCTGACGCACACGCTAAAAACTACTCGCTCATCCTTGGCAAAGGCACAAACGCGGCGCTCGCCCCCATGTACGATGTCGCTTCGGGCTTGGCGTATGAGAGCATGCGACGTCGGGCACGCCTTGCTATGAGCGTTGGCGGCGAAAATCGTGTGGGGCGCATCGGTCCAGGTGCTATCCGCCGATACCACGGTATGGGCGACCCCGCGCTGGAGACGGCGCTCACCGATGCCGGGCTATCCGAGAAGTTTTGCTTTGCGACCATGATGGACCTCGCCTACGAGGTACCCATTTGCATGGAAGAGGTCATGGACGAATACGCCGACCTGCCCGGCATGGCGGACCTGCGCGATCATATGCTCGGCCCCGTCCGCGAAAACTGCCAGCGAACCCTCGACCTCATCAGGGCGGATATGGGCTAGACGCCAATCAATTTCCCATTTCTTAAAAGAAGAGAGGGGACACCTGTCGCAAAAGACCGGGTACCCCCTCTCGTAATGTCATTTGCAATCCGCTAGCACGTGGCTCGGACTGCTGCTAGCGCAACCTTTACGCGGCGAGGCGCTTGAGCACGTCGATGAGCAGCTCGTAGAAGCGCTCGGCAGAAGCGAGCTCCATGCTCTCGTCCGGGGTGTGGACATCGGAGAGCGTCGGGCCCACGGCGATGGCGTCCAGGCCGTGCAGGGCCTCGGCAAACAGGCCGCACTCAAGGCCGGCGTGAATGGACTCGATGCGCAGCTCGGAGCCAAAGAGCTCGCGATAGCTCTCGACAAAGACGTCGCGGACCGGCGAATGTTCGGCATAGCTCCAGCCGGGATACTCGAACTCAAACTTGGCGTCGAAGCCCAGGACATCGGCAAGCGTCTGCAAACGATCCTTGAACTCGTTCTGCAGCGAGGTGATCGAGGAGCGCGGGGAAAGCATGATCTTAACCTCGTCGTCAGAGGTGGCAACCACACCGATGTTGGAGGAAACCTCGACGGAGCCGTCGGTGGCGACGTTGCGGCGAATCACGCCGTTAGGGGCAAGACGCAGGGCGCGGATGAGGGCAAGCGCGGACTTCTGGTCCATGGCCTCGACCTCGGCGTCGTCGGCAATCTCGACGGTGCAGGTAAAGCCGGGGTCGAAGACCTCGAGCTCGGCAGTGACGTCGGCGATGATGCCCTTTGCGATCTGGGCCGCGGCCTCGGCGGCAGCGTGGTCGACGTAGACCAGAACAGCCTTGCACTCACGGTTGATGGCGTTGTCCTTGGTGCCGCCGTTAAAGCTCACGATGGCGGGCTCGCCGGCAACCATCAGGCGGTCGATGATGCGGGCCATGATGAGGTTGCCGTTGCCGCGCTCCAGGTGGATATCGCTGCCGGAGTGGCCGCCCAGCAGGCCGGAGATGTCGAGCGTGAGGGTGCTACCGGTCTTGTGCTCGCGCGCGATGGGGCAGGTGTAGGTAACGACGACGCCGCCGGCGCAGCTGACGGTGGCAACGCCCTCTTCCTCGGAGTCAAGGTTAATCATGGTGCGGGCGCTGATCTGGGACTTGTCGAGCGTCTCAGCGCCAACCAGACCAGTCTCCTCGTCGGTGGTGAACACGCACTCGAGGGCCGGATGAGCAATCGAATCGTCGTTGAGCACGGTAAGCATCAGAGCGACAGCAATGCCGTTGTCGGCGCCCAGGGTGGTGCCGTTAGCGGTGAGGACGCCGTCCTTGACGACCAGGTCGATACCGTCGGTCGTAAAGTCGTGCTCAACGGAGCCCAACTTGTCGCACACCATATCGATGTGGCCCTGCAGCATCACGGTCGGGGCATTCTCGGCACCGGCAGATGCGGGCTTGCGAATGATGACGTTGTAGACCTCGTCCTGATACACGTCGAGGCCGCGCTCCTTGGCAAACGCAACCAGGAAATCGCTGATGCCCTTCTCGTTGCCAGACCCACGGGGGATCGCGCTGACCTCCTCAAAGAAATGGAACAGCTGAGCGGGCTCGTAGCCGGTAATCTTGTAGTCCATGGTGCCTCCTTGGCGCAACTGGTTAGACAGTAAGATATGCGACTTGTATATTCCCAGACTTTGCGTGCATAAACCAGTCGAAAACGCCGAGCGCCCTTGCATCATCGGCTAACGGTGAGGAAACGCCACTTTATCAAGGTAAAGCAGCTTAGACGGGCAGTGCCGAAGGGACGTTGGACCCTTCAATCAACCTCAACGCCTGTTGAACGTTAATGCATACACCATTGGTATGTTTAATAAGATTCTTGTCCTCCGTCACGACGTAATCGGCATCAATGCGATTGGCGACGCCCAGCATCAGGTCGTCCTCAAAGTCATTGTGGTGGTACTTGAACACAAAGGAGTCGAAGACCTCGTCTGCACCGACCGGGGCGATGAGGGCTAGCTCGCGCATCTGTCGAACGCATGCCCAGGCCGTTTCGTCTGCCGCCGCAATGGCGTTATCGCTCAGTGAGCCAGTCTTTCTTCGGCACTCCTGCTTGATTGCCGCCGAGACAAGATATGAAACGTCTTTGACCGAAAGCGACGAGGCAAACAGGGCAATCCGCTCCGAGGCGTCGGCAATCTCGATCAGATGGACGACATTTGCCGTACGGTCGGACCTGCCAGAAAAATAATCCATCCATACGTTGGTATCGATTAACAGCTTGAGGACGCCTTCTGTGCTCATAGTTCCACCCACTCGGGATAGCGCTCCGCCATGGCCTCCTCATAGAGGTCGTCATAGTCTCCCGAGAACTCAGGGATGGGGATGCCGTATTTGAGGCACGAATCGCGAACGATATGGCTGCCTTGCGCGGCCCTTGACTCCATGCGCCGGGGCTCCACTCCGTCAGAAACCGGAGCCGCCGCGTCTCCCTTCGAGGGCATGCGTCCGTTAACGACCAGATACTCCCAAAGTGTCCGAACGGCTTGTGACGGCGTCATGCCAATATGAGTCAGGACGGCGTCTCCCGCCTCTTTGAGCTGGCGATCTATACGCACGTTCATCTGAACTGGCCGCGTGTCGAGTATTGACGTAGGCATATCAGCTCCTTTGCTATACTATATCTCGATTTTAGTATAGCACAGCAGATTGAAGCGCATTTCAATAGAAATGAGGGCGCTTCCTTATCGGAAACGCCCCCGTTATACAAGGTATGTTTAATCCCTACAGCGCACCAGAGCCGGCTTGCATCATACCGCCGGGGCCCGAGGTCACGCCGCCGCTCACGGGCGCGGCGTTGCCGGTGTGCGGTGCCGCCGGGGCGGTATCGCCACCGAGCGTGCCCGCCGGACGCGGCGCTGGGATCTCGCCCGTGCCATGGCTAAAGACAAACTTGCCATCGGCCACGTCGCACAGGACGGTATCGCCCTCGCCCCACTCGCCGGCCAAAAGCTCCTCGGACAGCGGGTCCTCGATGAGCTTTTGAATAGCACGGCGCAGCGGACGCGCACCGTTGGTGAGGTCGGTGCCCTCCGCCACGATCTTGTCATAGGCCGCATCGGTGAGCTTGATGTTCATGCCGTTGGCAATCAGGCGCTGGCGCAGATCGTCCACCAGCAGGTGAGCGATCTTGGTCAGGTTCTCGCCCGAGAGCTTCTGGAACACCACGATGTCGTCGATGCGGTTGAGCAGCTCGGGGCGGAACAGGCGCTTGAGCTCGCCCATCGCGCGGCCGCGGATCTCATTCGAGGTGAGGCCCTGCTCGCCGGTGGTGCCAAAGCCAACGCTCGCATCCTGTGCGATCTCGCGGGCGCCCACGTTGGACGTCATGATGATCACGGTGTTGCGGAAGTCGACCGTCTTGCCCTGGCTATCAGTCAGGCGGCCCTCCTCCAGCACCTGCAGCAGGATGTTGAAGATGTCGGGGTGCGCCTTCTCGATCTCGTCGAACAGCACGACCGAATACGGGTGACGACGAACGGCCTTGGTAAGCTGACCGCCCTCGTCGTGACCCACGTAACCCGGAGGGCTACCGATGAGCTTGGAGACCTCGAACTCGCTGCCGAACTCCGACATGTCGAAGCTGATGAGCGCGTCCTTGCTGCCAAAGAGGTACTCGGCGAGCGTCTTGGCGAGCTCGGTCTTGCCTGTGCCGGTGGGACCCAGGAAGATAAAGCTGCCGCCGGGGCGACGCGGGTCCTTGAGCGGCGAACGGCTGCGGCGCACGGCCTTGGCGACGGCCTCGACTGCCTCATCCTGACCGATGATGCGCGTCTTGAGCACGCTTTCGGTCTGCAGCAGGCGCCGGCTCTCGCTCTCGGTGAGCGAGGAAACCGGCACGCCAGAGGTCACGGACACGATGTCGGCGATCTGACTCACGTCGATGGTGAGCGGGCTGGCGTCGAGCTCGGCGGTCCAGGCGGCCTTGGCTTCGGCGAGTTCAATCTCGGCGGCCTTCTGCTGCTCGGTGATCTCGGCGGCCTTGTTCATGTCATCGCTCTCGGTGGCCTCCTGCGCGGCGGCCTTGAGCTCCTCTATACGCTGCTCGGCCTCGCGCACCGGCTCGGGCGCGCGATTCGCGGCGATGCGAGCGCGGGCACCGGCCTCGTCGATGAGATCGATGGCTTTATCGGGCAGGAAGCGATCCTGGATGTAGCGGTTGGAAAGGTTCGCGGCGGCCTCGATAGCACCCTGCGTATAGCGCACATGGTGGTGCTCCTCGTAGCGCGGCTTAAGCGCGGTCAGGATCTTGACCGTGTCCTCGACGCTCGGCTCCTCGACATCGATGGTCTGGAAGCGACGCTCGAAGGCCGGGTCCTTGGTGAGGTACTTGCGGAATTCCTCGGCCGTGGTGGCGCCGATAATCTGGAAGGCACCGCGCGCGAGTACGGGCTTGAGCATGGAGCTCGCATCGATGGAGCCCTCGGCAGAACCGGCACCGATGATGGTGTGCATCTCGTCGATAAACAAGATAACGTCGTCGGCTTCGGTCGCCTCCTGGATCACGTTCTTGAGGCGCTCCTCAAACTCACCGCGATACTTGGCGCCCGCGACAAGACCCGGCAGGTCGAGCGTCCAGATGTTCTGGTTCATAAGGTTCTCGGGCACGTTGCCGGCAGCGATCTGCTGCGCCAGGCCCTCGACGATGGCCGTCTTGCCCACACCGGGGTCACCCAAGATAAGCGGGTTGTTCTTGGTGCGGCGCGAAAGGATCTCCATCATACGCTGGACTTCCTTTTCGCGACCAATTACAGGGTCGAGCTCGCCGTCGCGCGCCTTCTGCGTGAGGTTGGTCGCGAACTGCTTAAGCGTATCGGTGCCACTCCCCTTTTGCTGAGAGGCATCCGAGCCGCTAAAGAACGGCAGGCCCGTACCGGGACGACCAGCACCGGCGCCAGCGAGCGGGCGCTTCTTATCCTGGTCCTTGGCGGTGAGTTTCTCGATAGCCTTTTTGATGGAGGCGGACGACACACCCAGGCGCATGAGGATGTCCATGGCCATGCCGTTGCCCTCTTCGACGATGCCGATCAGCAAGTGCTCGGTCGACACGTAGGTCTGGTTGTTTTCACGCGCCACGCGGAATGAACGCTCCATCACGCTAATGACGAGCGGCGTAAAGGCGAGCTTGGCCGCCTCGGTCTCCTCACTGGGCTCGGGAACCGTGGTCTGGACCTCTTTGAGAGTATCCATGATGTCATCGTAGGAGATGTCGAGCGAACGCAGTGCCTCGGCGGCAATGCCCTCGTCCTCCTTGGCAAGCGCGAGCAGCAGGTGCTCGGTACCCACCTTATTTGAATGAAGATCGAGCGCCTCTTGCTTGGCCATGGACATGACCTTGCGCGCGCGATCGGTAAAACGGTCTAACATGCTAGTTCCTCTTAGACGAGCTAGTTTTTTCAAACGCAAAGCGCCGCCCCGCGGCAGCGCTTTGGTCTCTTTACCCATATGGAGTATATGTTAACCGTTGGGACCTTTCCCGCCCGTAGCCGCGCGACAACGTCTACAAAAAAGGAATCGCTTCGGTCCGTTTGGCGGTTTGGTTTTGAGCTGCTGTCTAGCAGGCGGGCTCGACACCCATGTCCTCGGCAACGTCATTGACGGCATCGGCAACGGGAGCGCCCGGCATGCGCACGAGCTCCATGTGCGGCTCGGCAAAGACCGTGCCCATAGGGAAGGCGCGGCGGAAGACAAAGCGAGCAACCGGACCGGCCACCAGCAGGTTCCAGGGCAGGGCCATGATAAAGTTGCGCGGAATGTTAACGAGCCACATCATCGGCAGCAGCTGCAGGTTGGCGAGCGGGCCGCCGGGCATGTGGAACAGGCCCTCGCACGCACCGTAGAGCGACATGATGATGACCATAGGAACGACCATGCAGGAGCTGACGGCGAGCGTCATGGCAAGCGGCGAACTCTTGCCCGGCGTGACCAGGAATTTAAAGGCGAAACCCTTGGCGAGCGGGCTGGCGACAAACCAGTCGCAGCACATGGCAAAAACGTAGGCAACGGGGAAGCCGAGCCACGCGGCGGCAACAACCTCGCCGTTAATGGCCCCATGCTGCAGGGCAACGTTGTAGATGCTCATCCAGAGCACCATGCAAAAGCACATGATAAAGGTGAACAGCAGGCTCTCTCGTTTGTTGATAGGCATAAAGGGCAAAATCCTTTCTGTGTTACGCCGCGGCACCACGCAACAAAAACGGGCGGACGAGATGGAGCTGTTGGGACTTCATCTCGCCCGCCCGTGATACGTGCGTCTGCGACTACTTATGTGGTGGAACCAGCCTAGCACGAAAACCCCGCGCTTCGTAAGCGTTGAGTTTGTGAAGATGCGGGGCACCAATAATCCCCCGACCCCATAAGTTGCAGTGGAATACGGACTGTTTTGACCCTTTAAGCAGCAATTCAGTCCCTATTTCACCGCAACTCATTTGGTGCAAAGCAACCTGTCCCCCTTGCACCAATTAGCTGGTGTGGCGCCAGCGAGAGTCGGTGAGGGTTCTCGCCACGCCCAGGCCAACGGGCAGAAACGCCACAATGAGCACTGCACGCACAAACCAGCCGAGCATATTGACCGTGTCGAAGGTGCACATGTAATACATCGAGCGATACAGATACAAGCCCGGCACCATAATGACAATCGATGGCACCGTGAGGGCGATACGTGGGTAGGTGAGCTTGATTTCGGCTAAGCTCGCGAGCAGCCCCGATACCAGCGCGCCAATAAACGCTGCCGCCTCGGGAGGCATACCTACGCTCAGGCCCAGAAAGGGAAACAGCGTCGGCGCATCGACGAGCGTAAGGCGCAAGGTATTGGACACGGCGCCGATCAGCCCAGCTGCCGCGGCCATCTTTACCGGGCTGTTGAACATAACCGAGAAGCCAAATACACCGACGAAGCTCATCACCACACGCAAGAGTGTAAGAGCCAACGGTGAGAGCCCGAGCGGGACAAAGTCATCCGGTGCCAGCCCCACACACTCGGCAACCATCCAGCCCACAAGGGTCGCCATCACAATAATCGACACGGCATACGAAAGACGCTCAATGCCGCTTCGCATATCGAGCTTAGCGATGTCGAGGCCTGCCGTAATGAGGGGAAAGCCGGGAATCACAAAGAGCATGGCGCCGATATAGCCTTCTTGGTGCGACATTGCCCCCGGTACGACCTGGCCAAGGCCGAGCAATGCCAGCAGATACGAAACGCAAGCGAGCGCAACGCCAATCGTCAGCGCGCTAAACTGGCCAAGACCCTGCTTGAGAATATGAGAGCGAGCAAAGTTGCCGACACCAGCGCCTACGAATGCGCAGGCCATCTCGATAGGGCCGCCGCCGAGCAAAAAGACGAAGGCGCCGCAAGCACAAGCTGCCGCAAGGCCCTGTTGCCAGGGAGAGTAATCGGGTTTTGAACTCTCAACGGTCTTGAGCATCTCGTGGTATTCGTGCACGGTAAACCGGCGCCCATACGTCTCGATTTCCTTTAGGAAGCTCTCCATCATCCAAATGCGATGGGTATTGACTCCCGTTGTGGGCAGGCTGACAACCTCGTTAAAGCAGTGGCCATCTTCGATGCAGGTGCACTCAAACGACAGAAGACTTAAGTCAACGTGGACGGTGACACCGAGTACGGCGGCAACGCGATTCATGGTATCGCGTACACGCCAGGCACCCGTTCCGCTCGCGAGCATAAGCATACCGGTGCGGCAGATGATGGATGACTTATCGGTGAGCGGCGCATCGACGGCAAGCTCATCGCCTGCCGTCACGATCTGGTGCCAGTCTGTTTTCATATGGAGTGCGCCGGCACGAACACCGTGGTGCATGGGGGCTCTCGAAAGCAGCGAGTCAAGGCGCGAAGACTGTGGGGGCTCCGTTGATTCGTCCTCAACCTCATCAGTCTCTTCATCGACCAGATCAAATGAGTCAAGCGATGCCGGCTCGCGACGATCGATTAGCTCCTCATCCTCATCGTCAAAGTAATTGAACTGATCGAGCATGTCCTCTTCGATTGCACGCTCGCTCGCGTCGTCCATATAGACGCTCCCTTCCTACCGACTAACCCCCATCCTAGGCAGCAACGGCTAAAGGAAACATAAAAGAGACGGCTGCCATGCGAGCCATGTGCTCAATAGCCGTTGGGTAGTCGTTTAAGAACGTCCCCAATGACTATTGACGGCCAAGGCAACGCCGATGTATTGACAACGTCAGCGAGCGGGCCGCATTTGAGACAAGGTGACGTGAAACGAAAGGGCGCTGACCTTCTGGTCGCGCCCTTGAAGTTGAACGTCAGATTGTCCAAATGCGGCCCGCGCAGCGTCGAGCGGTTACGGCGTTTGGTAAAACGCCGTAACCCCCTAGTACATCTTTGCGCCGGCGGGAATAGAAGCGTCAAGCTGGATCAGGTTGAGACGCTCCTCACCATCCTCCTCGTGGATAGCGCTGATGAGCATGCCGCAGCTGGGAATGCCCATCATCTTGCGCGGAGGCAGATTGGTGATGGCGAGCAAGGTCTTGCCGACCAGGTCCTCGGGCTCATAGTATTCATGGATGCCGGAGAGGATGGTGCGGTCGGTACCGGTACCGTCGTCGAGCGTAAAGTTCAGCAGCTTCTTGGACTTCTTGACGGCCTCGCATGCCTTGACCTTCACAGCGCGGAAATCGCTCTTGGAGAAGGTATCAAAGTCGACGAACTCCTCAAACAGCGGCTCGACGGCAATCTTGGAATAATCAACCGTGGGCTTGAGCGGCTTGACGAAGGGGCTCGCGGTGTTGCCGGCCTCGGCAGCTTTGGCAGCAGCGGCACCGGACTGGAAACCCTTCTCGGGCTTCATGTGCGGGAACAGCAGCACGTCGCGGATGGAAGCCTGGTTGGTGAGCAGCATGACCACGCGGTCGATACCGATGCCGATGCCACCCGCGGGAGGCATACCGTACTCGAGGGCACGCACGTAATCCTCGTCGTACTCCATGGCCTCATCGTCGCCACCGGCCTTCTCGGCCATCTGGGCAGCGAAGCGCTCGGCCTGGTCGACCGGGTCGTTGAGCTCGGAGAACGCGTTGGCGTACTCGTGACCGGCGATGACCAGCTCAAAGCGATGGGTCAGGCGCGGATCATCCTCAAAGCGCTTGGCAAGCGGGCTAACCTCGATGGGGTAATCGCACACGAAGGTGGGGTTGACGATGGTGTCCTCGCCCAGCTCGTCATAGATCTCGGCGATGATCTTGCCGGCGGTCCACTCGGGCTTAATCTCCAGGCCCTTCTCGCGTGCGGCGGCAGCAAGCTCCTCAACCGGCGTGTCGATGGTGACCTGCTTACCAATCACGTCAGAGACGATATCGGTCATGGAACGGCTTGCCCACTCACCAGAAAGGTCGATGGTCTGGCCCTGGCACTCAATAACCTCGGGGTTGCCGATAGCCTTGTTAGCGGCCTTAATGACACCCTGGGCGAGCGCCTTCATGCCCTCGAGATCGGAGAAGGCGCGGTAAGCCTCCATCGTGGTGAACTCGGGGTTGTGGGTGAGGTCCATACCCTCGTTGCGGAAGATGCGGCCGATCTCGAAAACGCGCTCAAAGCCGCCGACGATGCAGCGCTTGAGGTGCAGCTCGGTGGCGATACGCAGGTAGCACTCCTGATCGAGCGCGTTGAAGTGCGTGATGAACGGCTTGGCAGTAGCTCCGCCCTGGATGGTCTGCAGGATAGGAGTCTCGACCTCCATGTAGCCATCGGACTCCATAAAGCGGCGGAACGTGGAGAGGATCTGCGAGCGCTTGCGGAAGGTCTCGCGAACATCGTCGTTGGCGATCAGGTCGACATAACGCTGACGATAGCGGGTCTCCTTGTCGGAGAGACCGTGGAACTTCTCGGGCAGCGGGCGAACGGCCTTGGACAGCAGCGTCGCGCTCTTGGGGGCAACGGAAAGCTGGCCACGCTTGGTGCGCACGACCACGCCGGTCACGCCCAGGATATCGCCCAGGTCGAGGGCCTTGAGCGTATTCCAGGCGGCCTCGTCCATATCGTTGATGCGGCAGAACAGCTGGATCTCGCCGGTCGCGTCGCGCACAACGATGAACATGATCTTGCCCTGACCGCGCTTGGCGACCACACGGCCGCCGATCTTCACGACGTCCTCGGTGTCCTCGCCATCGGTGAGCTCGGCGTACTTAGTCTCGATGTCGACGACGTAGTCCTCAATCTCGGAGTGCTCGGGATAGGGGTTCTGGCCCGCCTCGAACAGGGCGGCGCGCTTGGCCAGGCGGGTGGCGCGCTCGTCGTTGAGCGTCGATGCCTGCTCGGCGGCGTTCTGGTTCTCTGCCATAAGTTAGCTCCTCAAATTAAAACGCTCCCCAGGATTCGGTCCCAGGGAGCGAAAACATGCCTTTACGCGGGACCGTGGTCTAGCGTGCGATCTTTGCGATGGTGTAGACGCGGGTCTTGCCCGAAGGCGTAACAACCTCGACGGAGTCGCCCTCGCCGTGACCGATGATGGCGTGGCCGACCGGAGACTCGTTGGAGATCTTGTGCTCGAGCGAGTTGGTCTCGGTGGTACCGACGAGCGTGACTTCCATGACCTCACCGTTGGGATCGATCAGAGAAACGGTGGAACCGATGGAGACGGTCAGATCGCCCGTAGTGGCAGCAACCTGAGCGTTGGCGAGGATGGCCTGAATCTCGGCAATGCGAGCAGCATTCTGGGCCTGCTTGTCCTTGGCGGCGTCGTACTCGGAGTTCTCCGAAAGGTCGCCGAACGCGCGGGCTTCCTTGATGTCCTCGACGATCTCCTTGGCGTAATCGCCCTCACGCCAAGTGAGCTCCTCGACGAGCTTCTGGCGGCCCTCAGCGGTCAGTACGATCTGGCTTGCGTCCATACGGATATCTCCCCAACTATGATGTAACGATCAACTGTCAACAAAACGAAAAAGACCGGCTAGCCTGCGGGCAAGCCGGTCAGGTGCTCACCCCAAAGGGATGGGACTACTCTGCGTCCGCGTCGCTGTCCTCTGCCTTCTTTTGCTTGGCAGCAGCGAGCTTGGCCTCGAGCTCTGCGATCTCCTTGTCCTCCTTGGACTCCTCGACCACAACGTCCTCGGCCTGCTTGGTTTCGCCCTTATCGTCGCCCTCCATACCCTCGCGGATATTCTTGACGGTAGAGCCGAGGGACTTGCCGAGCTTCGGCAGGTTCTTAGGCCCGAAGATAATCAGGACAACAACGAGAATAATGATGAGCTCAGGAGCCCTCAGTCCAAACATGTAGACCTCCACAATACAGCGAGACAAGCTCGAATGAGTATACCGCGGGTATCGCGGTATCACAACAATAGCTAAAAAAAGGGACCGCAAGAAGCGGTCCCTCCTCATGCTCTGGTCGGGTTGACTGGATTTGAACCAGCGACCCCTGCGTCCCGAACGCAGTGCTCTACCAAACTGAGCCACAACCCGTTAGCTCGACTATAGTAACAAAGATTTTCGTCGTGTGCTAGAGAAATTTTTATTTCTTTGGCGCGTCGATTTGAACCGTGTTGGGAATAAGCTCAGTCGCGCAGGCCCACCAGCCATTTTGCTGGGCAGCATCGGCAAGCCTTTCGGCCGTGGCAGCGGTGTCGCAAATGGCAAACGAGCAGGCACCCGATCCGCACACATCTACAGCAACGGTTCCGTCCTGTTTACGCAGCCAGTCGAGGACCGTTTGAATCTGCGACTCCATCTGTGCGGAAATGACACCAAGGTTGTTATGGATGAGCGCATATGCCGTCTCAGCATCACCAGCACGCAAGGCAGAAGCTATCGCGCCGGGCTCGTCCGCAGGCACCGGGGCCT